>NZ_CAAAFS010000036.1:0-9388 GCF_900634755.1 Protofrankia symbiont of Coriaria myrtifolia | reverse complement strand
GACCCACATCGGGGCGCTCAAGCCGGTCATGGCGGAGTTCGCCCGGGTCCTGCGTCCAGGCGGTCACCTGGTGATCTCCGACATGCACCCCGAGACCGTGGCACTGGGCTCGATTCCCTCCGTCCGCGATGCTGATGGCCGACCTGGACATCTGAGCGCCTACCGCCACTTGATCGGGGATTATCTGCGGGCCGCGCTGGCGGTGGGACTGCGCGTGCGTCGCTGCGAGGAACCTTCCGCGTCGACCAACGAACCGCCGGGGCCGGCCGACCGGAAAGGCACGTTCGGAGCGGTAGGACCGTGGGAGCTTTGGCCGTGGTGCCTGGACGACATAGTGCCCGAAGCAGCACGAGCCGCCAGGGCCGGTGTGCCGGCGCTGGTCATCTGGCATTTCCAGTTGGCCGAATCGTGACACCACCATCAATGTCGGGGTTTTGATCACGACGGTGATCGTGGCGTCGTAAGTCCCGCCAGCGGTCGCCACCCCTCGCCCATGCGTGACCAAGGGGTGGTACCGATCGTGTTGGCGTAGGTTCAGGCTTCTCACCAGCATATTTTGGCAATCGGGCGAACAACGGGTCCGTACCCGCGTTGCACACGCATGGCTCGGCCCGTGCGACCGCACGACGCAGCAGCGACTCCCGGGGACCATCCTCCCGTCAAAATGCGGGAGATGAGCAAACGTCTCCCATGCTACGGTGCGCCTATGTCATCGATCAAGCAGTTTCAAGTCACCTTTGACTGCGCAGAACCTGAGCGCGTCGCTCGCTTTTGGTGCGAGGTGTTGGGGTACGTTGTGTCGCCGCCCCCGAAGGGGTTCGCCACCTGGGATGATTTCAACCGCTCCCGGTTTCCTGAGGATCAGGGTTCATGGTTCGCCTGCATTGATCCCTCGGGCGTGGGCCCGCGACTGTTCTTTCAGTGCGTTCCCGAAGGAAAGGTCGTCAAGAATCGGCTGCATCTTGACGTGAGGGTCGGCTCCGGGCTCGTGGGTGAAGAGCGCCTCGCCACGCTCGAAGCTGAATGCGCACGACTGTCCGTGCTCGGCGCGGTGCGCGTGCGACTGCTGTATGACGGCCACGACTCCTGCATCGTGATGCAGGACATCGAGGGAAACGAGTTTTGTCTTGACTGAGCATCCTCCGGGACCAGCGAGGTGGTGAGCCGTCTTCCTTGAGCCTCTCTCAAAGCCAGTCCCGTGTGGGGCGGGAGTTATCCCGTAAGGGCAAGGTCGTGCGGTCGTGCGGTGCCGAGCATCGCGGTGCGGTACAGCCATCCGTACAGCTAAGCCCGGGACGCCCGCCGACCAGAGCGAACTCCAGTGGACGCGGTCAGGGCTGTGACCGCGAACGAAGGACGATCGTGGGCGTCCGGACGCGCCGGGCCGATCTTGTAGTCGGGTGGTAGCGCGTGAAGTGCTGCCGCGCCGCTCCCGTTCCTCGGCGCTGGCGCGCCTGCGGTACGGGTCGGCTTGCCAACGGAGGCGCTCAGCCGGCAGACCGAGGCGGACGATGATCACAGTCTTCCATGTGCAACCAAGGGGTGGTACCGGTCGTGCTGACGCACGCCCACGCCGCTGACCAGCACGACCGGCGGTGCCACCGCCTACGTCCGTGACCCGGAGCGGATTCTCGCGGCGGCGGCCGAGGTCCTGGACTTCACCGAGCCGGTCGTGCTCGTGATGTTCGGCACCGTGGGGAACGTCGCCGACGACGACGAGGCGAGCACGATCGTGAAACGACTGCTGGACGGGGTGCCGCCGGGCAGCTATCTCGCGCTCAACGACGGCAGAACCTTGGCGATCGCCTCGGCGGCGCTCTCGGGCAGGGTGAACCCGACCGAGTAGGCCAGCCGCCGGCGGTCCAGCCACGCCACGAACGCATGCGTGCCGCCGCCGCTGTCGGTGCGGATGAGCACCGACCGGCCCCGGCGCAGCCGTTCCGGTAGCTGGGCGAGTGCCGCGGCGGCCACGGTGACGTGGTCGGCGGCCGTGTTGGCCCCGGCGTTACCCGGCCGCAGCAGCACGGCCAGGTCGAAGCCATCCGGGATCACCGAGTCGATGAGGTGCCAGGACAGGTCGACGTCGCCCGCCGCGACAGGTGGTGCTTCACGGCTTGGAAGCCGCCGATGGGGCGCCCGAACTGGTGCCGGTATCTCGGTGGCATCGCACGAGACGGCCGCGTGTCCCGGTTCAGGCTCGACGCAGCGCCAGCAGGCCGTCCGCGGTGAGGTCGAACCGGGCCCCGAAACCGCGGCTGATCTGGTCCAGGATGTCGCACAGCCAGACGCGGTCGGCGACGCACGCCCGGCGCAGCCGCATCAGCCGGGACCGCAGCGGCACCATCCGCAGGCCGGCGAGCGTCCCGGTGTCGGCCGGGTCGGCCGAGACGGACACGAGGTAGGCCAGCCGCAGATCGTCCCGGTAGGGCTCGTAGCCGGCGATGCCCTCGTAATCATCGATGAAGTCGCCGCAGCCATAAAGGATCAGCCGGTCCCGGTACACCTCGACCGGGCGCGGATGATGCGACGAGTGACCGAACAGAATGTCCACACCGCCGTCGACCAGCCGGTGCGCGAAGGCGATCTGCTCGTCGTCGACCTCGTAGCCCCAGTTGGAACCCCAGTGGATCGACACGGCGACGACATCGCTGGCACGCGCCATCCCTCGGGCGCGGGCGGCGAGCTCGTCGGCTGCGGCGTCGGTGAGTCTCTCGACGACGTCGATGCCGGCCCGGTCGTCGGTCGCGGCCCAGCCGGGCGGTATTCCACTGGACGGCACCCCGCACGCGAAGACGAGCACCCGGCCGCGACGGTGGCTTTCATGAGGGTCGCTCTCGCCAGCGCCGCACGGGACGATCGCGGGCCGTCTGGCCTCGTCGGCATCGCGGCCGGCACCCGCATGGCGCAGCCCCGCGCCGGACAGCGCATCGAGCGTCTCGGCAAGCTCGCGGGGCCCGAAGTCCAGCACATGGTTGTTCGCCAGCACACAGACATCCGGCCGACCGGCGGCGAGACACCCAAGATTATCCGGGTTCATCCGATAGTGGACGGCCTTGCCGGGCGCGAAGTCGTCGCACCAGGTGACGCTGGTCTCCAGGTTCAGCACCCGGACGGCGGGCCCGGCCGCGTCCAGCGCCGCCAGCGCGTCGCCCCACGGCCAGGCGGCGTCGACCCGGTGGGGGATCGGCCCGTTCACCGCCTCCGCCAGCTCGACGTAACTACGGGCATCCCGGACGAAACCCTCCAGGAGAGTGGGATCACCCGGACACGGCAGGATCTGATCCACCCCGCGGCCCAGCATGGTGTCACCGCAGAACACGATCGTCACGACGTCGTCACCCACGGTTCCACCGTACGGGTCAGCGCAACGGCATCGGTGCCGCGAAGACCGCGAGGCGGCGGTTGACGTCGTCTCGATCGAAGGGGGTGGGATCTTCTGGATACTCAGGATTCCAGTCCTCGACCGGGGCGTCGCCGCGGCCGGCGAGGCAGGTCGGGTAGGTGGCCGCCGGGTCGGTATCGCGGATCGCCTCCTCACTCGTCTGGCGCGGCCGCGGCACCGGTTCCGTTGGCAGTCACCGGCCTGCCCGCCCCGACCCAGGCGGCCAGTTTCCGGGCGCGGGACATCATGACGCAGCCGTTCGCGAGCTCGGGAAGATCCGTCATCTCGTCCATCGGACGATCATAGAGCGGCCACCTCCTGCCTCCGCGCGAGGCGGCGGTCTCCTCGGACAGTTCCCGACATGCGACTGCGCAGGTTCCGAGAGACGATTATGTGCTCGGTTCCGAGTTATGCCCAGTCGGTCCAGGCCCGCGCCCGGCGGGGCGGGGCGGGGCGAACGACGATGGGAGGGAGCCCGTGCCGCAGGTCAGGGTGCCCGGCGTCGTCATCAGGGAGGAGTTGGGTCGCGGACCCCATTTCGTCGTATATCGGGCAGAGCGGGCCGGTCACAGCTACGCGGTGAAGGTGCCGGTCGGCAGAGTGGCCCATGATCAGGGTACGGCGCGCGCATTCACCCGCGAGGCCACGGTGCTGGCGTGTATAGACCATCCGAGTATCACCCATGTCCGGGCCGCCGGGATGACCGAGGATTATCCGTATCTCATCATGGATGTCGTCGACGGCGATGTGCTGGAGTCGCGGATCGCTGCGGAGCGGTTGGGAATCTCCGATACCGTGCGGATCGCTCGTGATGTGGCGGGGGCGCTGTCGGAGGCGCATCGGCGCGGGCTGGTTCATCTCGACGTCAAGCCGGCGAACATCATGATTGGCCCCGATGGCGGGGCGACGCTGCTCGATTTCGGTCTGATGGCCCGGGCCGGGCGAGATCCCGGTGACGCCGCCGTCGGCACGGTCACCTACAGCGCGCCGGAACAGACCGGCATGCTGCACCGGCCGGTCGACGCGCGTGCCGATCTCTACGCTCTCGGCGCGGTGATCTACACCGGTCTGGCCGGCGCACCGCCGTTCGAGGCCAGCGACACCGCCGAACTGCTCCGCCAGCACGCCGTCGAGGCCCCCCGACCGCTGAGCGACCTGCGCACGGACGTCCCAGAAGCACTCGCCTCGCTGACGGCCCGCCTGCTGGCGAAGGACCCGGATGACCGCTATCCGTCCGCGGGCGCGGTCGTCGCCGCGCTCGCATCCCTCCCGCCGGACCCGTCGGGTCGGCCCGTCGCACCCGTCGCACCCGTCACACCGACCGCGCCCCTGGGCGCGGCCGCCGCCCGTGCGCCGGCGAAGGCCCCGGGTCGGATCATCGGGCGGCGGGTCGAGCGCGGTCTGCTGGGCGAGGCGTGGGCGCGCTGCCTTGCTGGCGAGCGCGGTGTCGTCACGGTCAGCGGGCAGGCCGGTGCGGGCAAGTCCGTTCTGATCGAGGACCTGCTCGCCGAGCACGACACCGCCACCCCGGGGACCGGCCCGGTGGTTCTGCGCGGTAGGTGCGCCGCCGACGCTTCGGCACCGCTGGCGTTGCTGCACGACCTGATCGACGGGTACGTCCGCGAGCTGGAGTCCGTGCCCGACCAGCAACGGCACGAACTGCTCGCGACACTGATCGGGGCCGCCGGGTCCGACGCGTCGCTACTCGCCCGTATGCACCCGCGCCTCGCCGACGCGCTGGGTGTGGATCCGGTTGGTGGCGGACCGGACGCGGACGAGATGCGGTTTCGCTCCGCGGTGGTCGGCTTCCTGGACCGCCTCGCGACAGCGTCCGACGGGATGATCCTCTGGGTCGACGACGCCCACTGGCTGGGGCCGGCGGATCGACGGGTCCTCGAGGACCTCACCGCCGCGGCGTCGTCGGCCCCGCTGCTGGTCATCAACACCACCCGGGACGCGTCTCTGCGCATCGCGGCCGGACCGGCCCTCACCTGGGACATCGCGCTCGGTCCGCTGAACGAGAGCGAGGTATCCCAGGTGATCGGTGACTACCTCGGCGAGGTAACCGACGACGCTTTCGCGCGTGAGGTGACCGTGCGGTCGTCCGGGAACCCGCTGGCGGTCGTCGAGTATCTGCGAGCGGTGATCGACGCCGGGCTCATCCGTCCCGACTGGGGCCGGTTCGTGCTCGACCGCGCTGGTCTGGACTCGCTGCCGCTGCCTGAGGAGGTCCTCGACCTGATCCGGCGCCGGGCGGACGCGCTCAGCCCGACCGCGGTGTCCGTGCTCGGCGTCGCCGCGGTGATCGGCCGGAGTTTCGACCTGGCGCTGCTGGCCGCCGCGACAGCCGGCACCGGTGCCGAGATCGCGGCTGCCACCGCCGAAGCCGAGGCACATCAGCTCGCCGGGCCGACCGGCGAGGGAACCTGGTCCTTCGTGCACGACTGCGTCCACGAAGCCCTGCTGTCGACCATGAGCGCGCAGGAACGGACGGCGGCGCACCGATGCATCGTCCGGGTGCTCGATACCGACGGCACCGCCGGCGCCAACCAGATGGCGGGACATGACCGCCGTTACGCGGTGGCCCGCCACGCCATCGCCGGCGAGGTGGCCGCGCCGGATCTCTTCCGGCTGACCGCGGCCGCCGCCGCGGCGGCGCTCGCCGCGCCCGCTCCCTACGAAGCGGTCACCTTCTACCTCGCCGCGGACACCGCGGCCACCCGGGTCGGTCTCGAACCCGACGCGGACTTCGAGGAAGGATTCGCGCTCGCCTGCGTGCGCACGGTCCGACCCGCGGACGCCCGCACACACCTCGCCCGCGCACTGCGCCGCCAGTCCGCCCCCCGCCGCCGCGCCCGGCTCTACCTCGAATGGGCGTGGGTCGAGTTCGGCGAGTTCCGCTACGCTGCCACGATCCAGTACGTCGACCTGGGGCTGGCTGAGATCGGCCGGGGAATACCCGCCAACCCCGCCGTGATGGCCGCCGTCAGCGTCGGCCGGTGGGTGGCGGGCATGGCGTGCCGATGGCCGCGGACCGGTCGCGGCGGGGCGACGGGCGAGGAACGGGAACTGCAGGAAATCCGGCTCTGCCTGTATGAGGCCGCCATCCTGTGTGAATGGATGACCGGACGAGTCGGACCCATGCTGGCTTTCATGATGTCTGCTGTCCGGCCCAGCCTGCGGCTCGGATCGGGCCCGGAATATGCACGCGGCCACGCCAATTTCGCCCTTGTCGCGGCGGATTACGGACGTGCCCGGACCTTGGAGCGCGACGCCGGATGGCTGCGCGAGCTGGCGGTGGAGACCGGCGACCAGACCAATCAGGCCATAGTCTCGTTGTATATATCGGTGGCCAGAGTATGCCTCGGGCGAGACACTACCGCCACGGCACGGGACTACCGGGACACGCTGCGCCGTAATGCCCGGTGGGTCGATGCCTCGTCCTTCGCGAACAACTATGCGATACTCGTGCAGAGCCTTGTGCTGCGCGGATGCTTTCGCGAGGCGTGGGACTGCCTGACAGAGATGGCGGCCAGCGTCGCCGGCCAGTCCCTGGTGAGAGATCTCGAGACGGTACAGGCAATGCTCGCGCGAATACTGGGCTATCCACCCGTTCCCCATCCGGGGCTCGCCGCCCTCGGCATCGAACCCGAGTCCGAGAAGCTGCGCCGCTACATGATCTGCCGTGACGTCGTCGAGCTCGAGGTCGAGGACGGCGAGTTCGGTCCAGCCTTCGACGCGGCCGTGGCCGCGGGAGACGCCCTCGACCTCCACCTCCTGCGGCCTCCGAAGTACTTCCGCGCCTTCTGGATCGCCAAGGCACGCGGCCGGCTCGAGCAGGCACGCGCCACCCCACCCGGGCCGGAACGAGAGGCCCGCCGCAAGGTCGCTCGCCGCGCGCTACACGACGCCCGCTGGACGGCGAAGTACCCCCTGTTCGCCGCCGACCTGCGAGTCCTCCACGCCATCGACCGCCAGCTCGCCGGTCATTACCAGGCCGCCATCGACCTGCTGGACACGGCCGAACAGATGTCCCGAGAATGTGAGGCCCCCCGGATCCGGTTCGACACCCTGCTGGAACGGGCCCGGTGCCTACGCGCGCTCAACCAGCCGGACCAGGCCACCACCGAAGCCGAACTCGCCGCCGACCTCGCCGGCCGATCCGGCTGGGTACGCCGGGAAAACACTGTCCGGCGCGAGTTCGAACTAGCCGAACGAAACCAGTGGTCGCAGGCACCCACCGGGACCTCACCAGCCCCCACCTTCACCCGCGACCGCCGCCGCCTCGACGCGGTACTCCAGGTCAGCGCGGCCGCGGGGCGGGAGATGGACCCCAAAGCGGTAGCCGCGGTCGTGCTCGACGAGATCATCACAATTCTCGGCGCGGACCGCGCCCTGCTACTCCTACCCGACCCGTCGGAACGCGACGACGGCTCCGGACCACTCAGACCGTACGCGGCCCGCAGCGCCGAGCAGGCCAGTGCTGCGGGACAGGCCGACGGCAACGCGGACACGAACGATCTCGCTGATATCGACGCCTCCGGGCCGGACGGGCTTGCCGCGTCGAGAAGCGGCCTGCCCAGGTTCGCCACGACAGTCGTGGAACGCGTCCACGCCGAGAACCGGCCGCTGGTCGTCACCGGCACGGACGAGGGCGCCGCGCTCGGCTCGGAAAGCGCCGTGCAGTACGGACTACGCAGCATCCTCGCGGCTCCGGTTCCCTTCAACGACGACCGCTGTGGCGTCATCTACGTGGACAGCCAGATCGCCAAAGGACTCTTCGACGAAGACGACGCCCGGATCCTGGTGGTGCTGGCCAAACAGGTCGGACTATCGCTGGGCGTCGCCGAAGCCGCCCGGCTGCAGGCCCTCGTCGCGGCGGAACGTCACGATGCAGGCCACCGCGACGCTGAGCACCCGGGAGATCCTCGGACGGGTGCTGACAGCGGCCAGGCGCGTCCTGCCCTTCGACGCCGCCTGGGTACTGACCCGGGTGCCGGGTGCGACCCGAATCACCTCGGCGCACGGAGACATCAACAAAGACATAGTGGGCACCGACATCACCCTTCCAGCCAGGTGGCCGCTCGCGGCCGCCTTCGACCGCCACGAGGCAGTCACCGCGGAGGATGGCGGGAACGCTCTGCCAGGTCTCGAAGGTCATCGGGCCGTGAGCTGGCTGGCCGCGCCGGCACCGCTGCACAAAGACGTGGAGATGGTGGTCGTGCTCGCCTCCCGGACGCCCGGCTGCTACGGCGAGACGCGGACCCAGGTCGCCCGGACTGTCATCGACCAGGCAGTGATCGCTTACCAGAACGCGCAGCTGTTCGAAGAGGTGCAACGCCACGCGGCCACTGACCAGCTCACCGGTCTGGCCAACCGGCGACATTTCCTCGAACAGGCTGAACGCGCGGTGAAGAGCCACGCGGCCACCGACCTGCCATTGAGCGCAGCCATGATGGACATCGACTACTTCAAGCGGGTGAACGACGCTTATGGCCACTCGGTCGGGGACGAGGTCCTGGCCGAGATCGCCCGGCGCATCCGCTCCTCCCTGCGCGGCGAAGAAATCCTCGGCAGGATCGGAGGCGAGGAGTTCGCCGTGCTGATGTCTGTACCGGCGTCCACCGCCACAGCGCTCGCCGAACGGCTGAGGGCAGCAGTCGCCCACAGGCCCGTCAACACCTCGATCGGGCCGCTCGATATCCGACTCAGCATCGGCCTGGCCCACCTCGCACCCCACGACACAGACCTACGTGACCTGCTGGACCGCGCCGACCAAGCCCTCTACACCGCCAAGCGCGGGGGCCGCGATCAGGTCGCCGTCCACCATTGACTCCCTGTGGGGTGCCAGAAGTCGGCTTGGGCCTGTGAGCAACGAACAGGAGGCTCTGGGGTGCCTGGCCGCCGATCGTGGGCGTCGAGAGCGAGGCGCTGCCGACCACTATGTCGGAGTGTTGTCTCCGGTCATGGCCTGGGTGCCGATGACGTTGAGGAGCCCTAGTAAAC
>NZ_CAAAFS010000035.1:0-25102 GCF_900634755.1 Protofrankia symbiont of Coriaria myrtifolia | reverse complement strand
TCTACTAGCCTATCGGCGGCGTCGCTTCCAGGGGCGGCGGTGTAGGCGACGATACGTAGATCGCTACTGGGAGCTACGAGTACGTCGCAGTCGAGGGTGAGTGTTCCGACGTCGGGATGGTGGATGGTCTTGGTGTCCGTCTCGTGGACGCCCACGATTCCGGTTTCCCACAGGCGGGCGAAGACGGTGCTGACGCCCCGCAGATCCTTGATCAGGGAGCGTAGGCCGGTATCGGCGGGGTAGCGGGCGGTCGCCGTCCTGAGATCGGCGACCACCGCCGCCTCGAATCGGGCCTCCTGCTCGGGGGTGTGGCTGACCCGGCCGGGTAGGCCGGCGAAGTGGTGCCACGCGATGTTCCGCTCGCGGCCGCGCAGTGCGGACGGATCGCCGAACAGGGCAGCCCACAGTGGGTCCCACAGGATCAGGTTCCAGGCGGCGTCGTGCACGCTCAGCGGTGCGCTGTCGAGCTGGTCGAGCAGCCTCCGGACCCCTGCCGCCCGATCAGGCGGTGCCGGGCGTGGTGAGGCGGGCGTAGCGCGCCGGCGGAACGCCGAAGACGCGGGTGAAGTCCCGTACCAGGCGCTCCAGCAGGTCGGTGAGGGCGGCGACGGCCTGCGGGGTCGTCAGCACGGGCATCGCCGCTCCCAGCCGGGCGGCCCGCGGGCCGAGCACATCCCCCGCCGGGACCGCTCGTTCGGTGATCGTGTGCATGGGCCGCCCCAACAGCCCGCGGAACCCGGCGGGCCGGAACATCACCGCGACCGCGCGGCCCCGGCCGGCGAGCACCCGCGTCATCGGCGTCCGCTGAACGCCGTAGACCATCGCCGGATTCACCAGGTCCGGACTATGACGTCCGGGCGCTGGTCGACCACCTGATGAGCTGGGTGCGCCTGTTCGACGCGGCCTTCGAAGGCCGGACCGGGCTGGATCCGGCGACGTTCGGCCCGGGACCGGACCCGGCCGCGGATTTCGCGGCGGCCGCCGCGAGCCTGGTGCGTAGGTGGCGCGACGGCGGCGCCGAGGTGGCGGTGTCGGTCACCGGCTCACCGCTTCCCGGTGCGTTTGTCTACCGGATGATGATCGGCGAGTACCTGGTGCACGGCTGGGATCTCGGTGTCGCCACCGGTCAGCCGCTGCCGTTCACCGAGGAGCAGGCGCGGTACGCGCGAGCCCTGCTGTCCACGATCCTGCGGCCCGAGTTCCGGGGGCAGGCGTTCGGCGAAGATGTCCCGGTCCCACTGGACGCCAGTGAACTCGACCGCCTCATCGGCTTCGCCGGCCGCGACCCCGCCTGGACACCCCCGACCGCCCCCGCACCTCCCCGTGCACCGACCCGCCGGCTCGTTGATCGGCGGGGCTGGTCAGCGAGGGGCGTTGATCCGGGCGAGCTTGCGGCCGACCTTGAGGTAGGCCCGCCGTCGAGCTTCTCCTGCACGAGGGCGCCGAGTGTCTCGCGGGCCTCGTCCGCCACCAGCGGGATCTGGTCCTGGCCGGCGTCGGACTCGAGGCGGCAGTAGACGTGTGGAACCAAGGGGTGGTACCGATCGTCCTGGCACACGGCCGAGCCCTGCCGGCAAACAACACCACCACAACTGTCATCACCGCTGATCTACGCAATCCCGACACAATCCTCGGCCACCCCGACCTACGCGCTCTCATCGACTTTTCCCGGCCGGTTGCCGTCCTGTTCATCGCCGTTTTCCACTTCGTCACCGACGAGGAGAACCCGGCCGGCATCATCGCGACGTTCCGGAACCTGCTGGCACCCGGCTCCTACATCGCTCTGACACATGCGACCGCGGAGGGCTCGCCACCCGACCAGGTGGCCCGGGTCGAGCAGGTGTACAAAAACGCCACCTCGCCCTTTGTCTTCCGTCCGCACCAGCGGATCGAAGCCCTGTTCACCGGCTTCGACCTGGTCGAGCCCGGTCTCGTCCGGCCCTGGCAGTGGCGTCCGGGCGAGGACGACACATGCACCACCTGGCAGTTTGCCGGCGTCGCCAGAAAGAGCGACCAGGAGTAACCGCTGGCGGACCATTCCAGCGGTCCGCCAGCCCAGCCATACCGTGGGCCTCCTGGTGTCGCGTGCATGTCACGGGCCTGCTACGTCACGTTGCGCTATCACCTTTGTCGGGGTCAGCCGGACCAGTAGTTCCCCGGGCACACCGTTGCGCCGGCCGAACTCCTCGGCCCGGTCCGCGCCCATGTAGCGTCCACCGATCGCGGTCGCCCAGCGCAGCAGCTCGGCGGGATCCTCGGAGACGCTCGCCCTCCCCTCGACCAGCACGAAGGAGTACGGCGGGTTCTCGTCGTCCACGCACAGGCTGGCCCGCCCCTCCCGGCGCAGCGCCCGGCCCTTCACACTGTCCGCGCCGGTGGTGAAGACCACGTCCTCACCGTCCAGGACGAACCAGATCGGCACCACGTGGGGCCGGCCGTCCCGGCGGACCGTCGCGAGCTTCCCGGTATGCGTACCGGCCGAGAGGAAGACACGCCATTCCCGTTGGGTCATCGACGCCATGCGCCCTACGTTCACACGGGTTTCCCCAGCCCGCATCCGCACCGCCGGCGCCCTGCCCGCCGCCCGCGGGCCGCTGACGGCGGGCTCGCGGCGGCGGGTCCGCGGGTACGGCCCCGGTCAGGCGACGGCGGCTCGTAGCTGTTCGACCCGGTCGGTGCGCTCCCAGGTGAAGTCGGGGAGTTTCCGGCCGAAGTGGCCGTAGCTCGCGGTCTGCGCGTAGATGGGTCGCAGCAGGTCCAGATCCCGGATGATCGCGGCTGGGCGGAGGTCGAACACCGCCGAGATCGCCTGTTCGATCGTGGGTACCGGCACCTGCTCGGTGCCGAAGGTCTCCACGAACAGGCCGACCGGCTCGGCCTTGCCGATGGCGTAGGCGACCTGGAGTTCGACCCGGCGGGCGAGCCCGCTCGCCACGACGTTCTTGGCCACCCAGCGCAGGGCGTACGCGGCCGAGCGGTCGACCTTGGAGGGGTCCTTGCCGGAGAAGGCACCGCCGCCGTGCCGGGCGTACCCGCCGTAGGTGTCAATAATGATCTTCCGGCCGGTCAGGCCCGCGTCGCCCTGTGGGCCGCCGATCTCGAAGCGCCCGGTCGGGTTGACCAGCAGCCGGTAGCCGTCCACTTCGATACCAAGGTTCTGCTCGGCCACCCGCTTGAGCTCCGGCTCGATCACCAGCGCCCGGATGTCCGGAGTGAGCTGCTGCTCCAGGTCGATGTCGGCGGCGTGGTGGGCGGAGACGACGACGGTGTCCAGCCGGACCGGCCGGTCGCCGTCGTACTCGATGGTCACCTGGGTCTTGCCGTCCGGGCGCAGATAGGGCACGGAGCCGTCACGGCGGACCCGGGCGAGCCGTTGGGCCAGCCGGTGCGCGAGTGTGATCGGCAGCGGCAGCCGTTCCGGGGTCTCGTCCGTGGCGTACCCGAACATCAGGCCCTGGTCGCCGGCGCCCTGTCGGCCGATCTCGTCCTGCTCGCCCTCCACTCGGGCCTCGTAGGCGTTCTCGACGCCCTGGGCGATGTCGGGCGACTGGGAGCCGATCGAAACGGTCACCCCGCACGTCGACCCGTCGAACCCCTTGGCGGACGAGTCGTAGCCGATCTCGATGAGCTTGTTGCGGACGACGCTCGGAATGTCGACATAGATCTCGGAGGTGACCTCGCCAGCAACATGCACCAGGCCGGTCGTCAGCAGGGTCTCGACGGCGACGTGGGACCGCGGGTCACCAGCGAGGAAAGCGTCGAGAACGGCGTCGCTGATCTGGTCGGCGAGCTTGTCGGGATGTCCTTCGGTAACGGATTCCGACGTGAAGAGTCGACGGGACACGGTTGCACCTCATCTCATGGGCGTGAATACACCTGTCGGGCGGATCCACCGACCATATTGTCCATACATATCGGATGATCGGTACGAACCGTACCGGGGGTCCGGGCCGGAGACAGGGGCGGGACAGGCTCAGGAAGCCGTACAGATGGCCGAACTCACCCCGGCGAAATCAATATGGGCCCGCCCTACGAGCACCACCGGGATATACACGGTATCGACTTTCACACGCCGGTCACGAGATCGTCAACATCACTTATACTGTGACTTAAATCACGTAACTTTTCTTGATATTCATCAATAAGGGTGATAAATGATCATCCGTTGGCGAGCGCCCACTCCAGCAGCCACTGGACGGCCTCGGTGTGCCGCCTCGCCGCGCCGAGATCGTCCCCCCATGCGTATAGGCCGTGTCGGGCGATCAGTATGGCGGGGGTTCGCGGATCCCGCAGCGCCACGATACGGTCACCGAGGTCGATCATGTCCTGGCTGTTGTCCACCACCGGGATGCGGACACGATCGCCGTCGGCGCCACGTCCCAGCGCCTTGAGCATCTCCAGGCCCTCGAGCTCGACACCACCCGGCCAGCGCTCGGCGGCCCACACCGACGCGATCGTGTGGACGTGCACCACCGCCTGCGCGCCGGCGGCCTCGGCGAGCCGCGCGTGCAGCGCAGCCTCTGCCGACGGCCGCCGGGCCGGCCTGACCGGCCGAGCGGCACCCGCGGCGTCCACCACGGCCACGTCCCCGGCACGCAGCTCGGACTTGTCCAGCCCGCTCACGGTGACCGCGAGCCGCAGCGGCGCCCGGCACAGCACGATCGACAGGTTCCCCGAGGTCGCCCGCATCCAGCCGAGGGACGCGTAGCGCGCCGCCTCCCGGGCCAGCGCCTCGCCCGCGACGCGCAGGCCAGCCGGCCACCCGTCGGCGTCCGCCAGATCGCCGTCACCCGTCAGATCGTCACCCACCAGATCGCCACCCGCCGAAACGACACTCACCCACCAGATCATCAATTCCCGCCGGTGTGTCGTCGCCACCGGCATCCACCCCGCTCCCCGGACGCCCGTATGCCCCGCGTCCGCCGGACAGCCGGACAGCCGGTCGACGTCCGTTGCGGACCTGCGATCTCACCACCGGACACACCCGGTATGCCCCCGGCCGGGGGCATACCGTGCTGTAGATGACCCCTGTCGGCCGGCCTGTCTCCTGGACGGGCAACGGCATCCGCCTGCTCGACCAGACCACGCTGCCCGCCCGGGTCGTCCACCACGAGGTCACCGACGTGGACGCACTCGTCGCCGCGGTGCGGCGGCTGGCCGTCCGCGGTGCTCCCGCCCTTGGTGCCGCCGGTGCGTTCGGGGTCGCCCTGGCCGCGGCCCAGGCCGAACGGGAGAACTGGGACGCGGCCACGCTCACGCGGGCCATCGGCGCCATCCGTGACGCCCGTCCCACCGCCCTCGCGCTCGCGCTCGGGGTGGACGCGGCCCGCCAGCGGCTCGCCCACGGGATCTCCGCGGTCCTCGCATACGCCGACGACCTGCTGGAACAGGACGAGCGGACGAACCGGGCGATCGGCGCGCACGGCGCGGACTGGCTGCTGCGGGGCGCGGCCCGGCCCACCGGCACCACCCACAGCACCCACAGCACCCACAGCACCCACAGCGGCGATACCGACAGCGGCATCGGCCGACGGCCGCTGCGCATCCTCACCCACTGCAACACCGGGGCGCTCGCGACCGCCGGCTGGGGGACGGCGCTGGGCATCATCCGCGAACTGCACGCCCGCGGCGCGCTGGAAATCGTCTATGTGGACGAGACCCGGCCGCTGCTGCAGGGTAGCCGCCTGACCGCCTGGGAGCTCGATGTCGAGGACATCCCCCACCTGGTACAGGTCGACGCCGCCGCCGCGGGGACGATCGTGCGCGGGCTCGTCGACGCGGCCGTCGTGGGTGCCGACCGGATAGCCGCCAACGGCGACGTCGCCAACAAGATCGGCACCCTCGGGGTGGCGCTGGCCTGCGCGTACGCGCGGATCCCGTTCGTCGTGGCCGCCTCCGCGTCGACCGTGGACCCCGCGACGGCGTCCGGCGACATGATCCCGATCGAGCTGCGGGGCGGCGGGGAGGTGCTCAGCCACGCCGGATCGCGGGTCGCGCCGGCCCGCTCCCGGGCGCACAACCCCGCCTTCGACGTGACACCGGCGCATCTGGTGGACGCGCTCGTCACCGAACACGGGATCGTCGAGGTCGCGCGCGGCCAGTGCCCACAGCCACCTGCCCCGTCCCGGTAGACCATCGGCATCCCGGTGGACCAGTTCCGGTGGGCCATCGGCCGCTGGCGGTGTCGTGATCAGGGCGGCGGCAGGATGCTGATCTGGGCGAAGTCACCCACCGCCGGATGGTCACCAACGCCGCGGTCGTGGTTCGGCTCGCCCGGCCGGCGGACGCCGACCGTCGACCAGCCAGCGGCACGGGCTGCGTCCAGCTCGTCGACAAGGTCCGAAAGAAAGACCGTCCGGCCCGCTGGCACCCCGGTCGCCGCGGTGATCGCGGCATAGGACGACGGCTGCCGTTTCGGGCCCGCCGTCTCGGTGTCGAAATACCCGCTGAACAGGCCACGCAGGTCACCGGCGAGGCTGTGGGCGAACCAGGCGCGCTGCGCGGCGACCGACCCGGACGAGAAGACGTACAGCCGTTGCCCCCCGGCCTGCCAGGACCGCAGGGCACCGGCCACCTCCGGATACAGGTGGGAGGTCAGCTCACCCGCGGTGAAACCGGCGTCCCAGATCAGCCCCTGCAGGGTCTTGAGCGGGGTGACCTTCTCGTCCGCGTCCAACCAGGCGCCCAGCGCGGTGACGATCCGGGCGGTGTCCACCGCCGGCTCACCGATCAGCTCACGGACCTGCGCGAGCGCCCGGCGGGTGTCCGGATGCCGCTGATGGCTGTCGATCCACGCGCGCAGCCGCGCCCGCGAGTACGGGTAGAGGGTGTCCACGACGAAGGATGTCGCGCTGGTCGTCCCCTCGATGTCGACGACAACCACCTTGGCGGTGACCGTGACGGCAGCGGTCACCGGGCAGCGACGGCCACGGCGTACAGCACGTCGAAGTCGGGGAAACGGGACGCGATGTCGCTGCCGGTGAAGTCACCGACCCAGCCGTCGGCGTCGTGGAAGAAACGGACCGCGGTGAACGACGGGCTGGTGCCCATGTCGAACCAGTGCGTGGTACCAGCCGGCACCGACAGCAAGTCGCCGGCCTCGCAGAGCACCGCGTGGACCTCGTCACCGATGTGCAGGTAGAACACGCCGGCGCCGGCGGCGAAGAAGCGCACCTCGGCGTCCGCGTGGGTGTGCTCGGCGAGGAACTTCGCCCGCGCGGCGGTGGCCGTGGCCGGCCAGTCAGGCGCCTCGGTCGGATGCAGCGCCACCACGTCCACGAGGATGAAGCCCTCATCGGCGATGACCTTGTCCACCTGCTCCCGGTAGGCGGTGAGCACCGCGTCCTGGCCGGCGTCGGACGGGAGATCCACGATCGTCCACTGGTCGAACCGGACACCGATCGGCGCGAGGGCGGCGGCGATCTCGTCCGGTCGATCGGTGTCGCGCAGCACGCGGCCCGGGTCGTCGGCGGGCCAGGTTGTCAGGTGCGTCATGACGGCCTCCTCCGGTCGTGTCCGCGGCGGGCCTTGGCCCGGCAGTCCCGCCTCGGCCCGACGCTCCCAGTGTGACGCCGGACATGCGCCTGCGCTGGCAGTCCGCGAACCAGCGCAACGGAAATGGCACACAGCGGAGACCGCGCGGACACCGTGGCCGTTGGCCGTCGCGGGGGCCGTCATCGCACCGGGACGGTCACACCTCCGCTGAACGGGCCGTCGTGGAGCTCCAGGTGATCGGGTGTGGCATCGATGGGAATGTCGAAGACGAGGGTGCCGCGGACCCTCTCCCCCTCGGAGATGTTCCCCCAGAACTCGTTGGAGAAGGCCGCCCGGGACAGCAGCTGATCGGAGCCGTGCCTGGCACCGGTGGTGTCGTACAGGCTCTGCGAGGCCAACGCCAGCGTCCGGTCCGAGCCGCCGACGTTACTGACGGTCACCTCGGCCAGGCAGTACTGGCCGTCCGGATGCCTGGGGAAGAACCCGGCCTTCAGCTCGTCGACGCCGCACTGGATGTTCGTCACGGTGAACTGGAGCTGCCCGTCCCGGACCGGGACACCGATGGCCGCCGCGGGTGTCGCCGATGGTGACGGCGTGGCCGCCGAGCCGGTGGGGCTGCCAGCACCCGGGCTGCCCGCGTCGTTCCCGCTCTCGCCGAGGCTGTCCAGGACGACCCAGCCGACCAGCAACAACAGGGCCAGCAGGGGGACGAGCAGCCACCACCGGCGGGACCGCCGGCGTGGCGGCGGCGCGGGCGGAGACCAGCGCGGCGGCGCGCCGGCGGGCTGGCCGGGCTGGCCGAACTGGTTGGGCTGGCCGAAGCGCGCCGGACCGCCGAGCTGCGCCGGCTGGTTGAACTCTGCCGGCTGGTTGAACCCGGCCGGCTGACCGAACCCGGCCGGCTGGTCGGCCGGGTAACCGGTGGGGAAGGCCGGCGGGCCGACCCGGGTCGGCGGCGGGACCGCCGCCATCTGCTGCGTCCAGCCGAGCACCTGGTCGATCGGTGTGGACGCGTTCACGTCGGCGTTGCCGTCGACCAGGCGGAGCAGCAGGTCACGAGCGGCCGGGCGGGAACGCGGATCCTTGGTCAGCGCGGTCTCGACGACCCGGCGCAGCGGCTCGGCGAGCCCTGCGAGGTCCGGCGGCTCATCGACGATCCGCGCGCCCAGGTCGGCGTCGGCCTGCGGCCCGAACCGCCCCGGCTCGACGAACGGATGCCGGCCGGTACCGGCATAGGCGACCAGCAGACCCCAGGTGAAGACGTCCGCGGGCGGGCCGACCGGGTGGTCGAGGATCTGCTCCGGCGCCATCCAGCCGGACGTCCCGAAGATCATCCCGCGGTCCAGGTCGTGCCGCACCACCCCCGCGGGCTTGGCGATACCAAAGTCGATCACCCGCGGCCCGGACAGGGACATGATGACGTTGGCCGGTTTGAGGTCGCGATGGACGATCCCCGCGCGGTGGATGGCCGTGAGCGCGGTGGCCACGCCGATCGCGGTCCCGGTCAGGGTCGACGGGGGCAGCGGGCCGTCCTCCATGACCACGCGGTCCAGCCGCGGTCCCTCGATGTACTCGGTGACCAGGTACGGCGGGGTCGCGTCCGGTTCGGCGTCGAGCACCGAGGCGGTGCAGAACGGTGAGACCCGCCGCGCCGCCGCCACCTCGTGCCGGAACCGCTCCCGGAAGTCCGGTTCGGCGGCGAGATCCGAGCGGATCACCTTGACCGCGACCGGGCGACCAAGGGTGTCCCGTCCGAGATAGACGGTGCCCATACCGCCGCTGCCCAGGCGAAAGTCCAGCACATATCTGCCGACGGACGCCGGATCGCCCACGTCCAACGGCTCCAGTGACTGTGCTGTCGCCCCACCCCCGGCACGACCTGGCAGCATCACGTCTGCCGCCGCCGCGCCGATACACGCCTGCTCATAGCCCCATCGTCACTCATCCGGGGCCGGATGGGCAGGTCGACAGCGCACCAACGGCCACCCCGGCAGGCTGTCGAACAGCGGACTGTCATACGGCCGACCGGCACGCGGCAGGTCGTCGACCAGCGACCCGCTGTGCGGCATCCGGACGAACACCGAAGGCAGCACATCCCAGCCTCGGGCGCGGTGGCATCCCCGTCTCAGGCACACCGGCATCTTCGCCTCGGGCGCGTCGGCGTTTCGCTCCGGGGTGTGCCGGCTGTCGCCTCGGGCATACCGGCGTCGCTGTCCGTCCACCGGCATGCCGTACCGGCGGCGCCTGATGGATCGAGCGGATCCGCGTCGATCCGCGTCGATCCGGGTCCGACCGGCGCCGTCCGCCTCCTGGGAGCGGACGGCGCCGGTCTCCTGCCACGGTCAGGACGTCGGCCGTGTCAGGTCGTAGACGGTCCGCCCGCCCACGGTCAGCGCGGTGAAACGGCTTTCCACCCAGGACGTGATCTCACCGGATCCGCGACCGCCGAATCCGCCAGGACCGCCGAATCCGCCCGTTTCACCCGGAGCGCCGAAAACGCCCGGTCCGCTGGAGCCGCCGGGTTCGCCGGAAGCAGCCGGGTCGTCGCCCGCGGCGGGTGCGGCGCCGGCGGACGCGTCCGGCGCGGCCGACCGGCCGGCACCGCCGCCCGCGATGTAGTAGTGGATGTCACCGGCCGCGACATATTGTTTGAACTGGTCCAGGGTGGGCGTCGGGTCGCCGCCGCTGAACCCGCCCATTGCCATGACGGCCGTACCGCTGGCCAGCTCGAGCGGGCCGGCGCTCTGGGAGCCGGAGGTCGCGGCGGCCCAGCGGTGGCCGGCCTGGCCGTTCCTGAGCAGTTGGACGATTTCAGAGTCGGCGGCCACACCGCCACCAAAGCCACCATCGGGTCCACCAGCAGAACCGCCGGCGCCACCACCGAAACCACGGTCATCACGCGGTCGGCCACTCGCCGCGCCGTTTGTCGCGCCGCCGGTCGGCCCGAAGAACTGGCGGGTCATCCCGCTGGGAAAGCCACCGCCGGCCGTCGCGGGGCCAGCGCTGGGAATCGACCCGGAATGGGGAGCCGACGCGGTTTCGACGGCATAGGCGGCCGACGGCGCTCCCAGGGCGAGCGCAACCGCCGCCGCACCCACTACAGCTCCGACAACGCTGCGGGTTGGCAGCCTGCGGCCGATCAGCAGGGCGAGGACGCCGACGCCAGCGGCTGCGACAACGACGAACCGCAGCGCCGGATACCAGTCGGGGGTACGGTTCAAAAGCACGAACGACCAGCCGCCGGTGAGCCCGACCGCAGCCGCCATCAGCACCCGGGAAACCCAGGAGTCCCTGGCACGCCACAAAGCTGTCCCGCCGAAAGCAAGAAGGCCGCCGATTCCCGGCGCGACCGCAATCGTGTAGTAGGGATGGATAATGCCGCTCATATAGCTGAACACGCCGCCGGTGACGAGCGTCCAGCCGCCCCACAACAGCAGACCGGCGCGGACCCGATCCGTGCGCGCCGCCCGGCGGGTCACCCACAGACCACCTACCAGCGCTATCAACGCGGCCGGCAACAGCCAGGAGATCTGGGTGCCCATCTCGCCGCTGAACAGCCGGTTCCAACCGGTGGCACCGCCGAACATGCCACCGCCGGGACCACCGCCAGTGCCCGGGCCGCCGACCCCGCCGGGAGGCGCCATCTGGTTCAGATACGCGGCAGCCCCGGCTGGCAGATCCCCCTGGGGCAGGCCGGTGAACATTCCCCGACCGGCGCCCCCGCCGGGATTCCCGTCACCGCCGAAAACACGACCAAGGCCGTTGTAGCCGAAGGTGAGCTCGAGAATGCTGTTGTTGGTCGACCCGCCGATATAGGGCCGGGAGTCCTTCGGCCACAGTTCGACCGCCGCCACGTACCAGCCGGCGGAGACGACGATCGCCCCCGCGCCGGCCAACAGGCCGAGCAGCCGCCGGCCGACGGATGTGGGCGCGGCCACCAGATACACCAGCGCGAACGCCGGGACGGGCAGGAATGCCTGCATCATCTTCGTCAGAAAGGCGAACCCGACCGCCGCCCCCGCCAGCGCGATCCAGCGAAAACCGCCGTCCTCGGTCGCGCGCACCACACAATAGGCCGCGACGACGAGCAGCAGCACCAGCAGCGCGTCCGGATTGTTGAATTTGAACATCAGCACCGCGACGGGTGTCAGGGCGAAAACGGCGGCGGCGAGCAGCCCGGCCCGCGGCCCGATCCAGCGCCGGACAGCCAGGTACAGGATACCGACGGCCGCCACGCCCTCGAGCGCGTTCGGGACGAGCATGCTCCAGCTGTTGAAACCGAAGATCCGCCCGGAGAGTCCCATCACCCACAATGACGCCGGTGGCTTGTCGACGGTGATGAAGTTCGACGCGTCGAACGAGCCGAAGAACCATGCCTTCCAGCTCTGTGTGCCGGCCTGGACCGCCGCCGCGTAGAAGCTGTTGGCGTACTGGGAGGCGCCCAGCCCCCACAGATAACCGACAGCTGTCGCGGCCAGCAGGACGAGCAGCGCCGGGCGTATCCACCACGGGTCGGCCACATGCCCCCGCAGCGGCCGGGGCAGCCGTACCGGCGACCGGTCCGCTGCCCATCCCGGCATCTGCCGCGGCGGGGCGGTCGGCCCGGGGTTGGTGTCGACCGTGCTCCAGTCGAGCCCTCCGACGCCCGCGCTCATCGTGTGATCAGGCTGGTGGAAGTGGTGCTGCCGGTTCCGGCGGCTCCACCGGAACCGGCGGGGCCGTTGGGGCCGCCGTAGCCGTCAGGTCCACCCGGCCCGCCAGGTCCGCCGAATCCGTCCGGCGCGCCCTGTCCAGCTGGCCCGCCAGACCCGCCGCCGGGCAGACCGGAAGCGCCGCGCAGCTGCGTGAAGCACTCCCGGAAGACCTCACGGGCCTTGGAGTCCGTCGGGTCCGGGCGCACGGGGGTGCCGTCGTCGACGGTGACGCCCTTGCTCCGCAGGCATTCCTGAAAATCTTCCTGGTCGATCGCCGCTCTGGGGCCGTCCTGCGCCCGTCCGCCGCCCTCCGGGAACCCGCCGTAGCGACGATATCCATCACCGTATCCGCCGCCGGGGAACCGTCCGTAGCCCGTACCGTCGCCGGGGATGCCGCCCGCGGCCAGGGAGCGGGCCGCGTGCTGGCCACCGCCCGTCCCCGTACCGGCGGCCAGCACGGCGGCACCGGTGCCCAGGACCACGACAAGCACCGCGGCGGCCGCGATCAGTCCGTTGCGTCGCCGGTGGGAACCGCCGGCCTCACCCGGCGGCTGGCCCTCCGTTTCGGCGGCAGCACCGTCGACGGCAGCGGGACCGCCGGGGCCTGCTGGGTCTCCCGGGGCGCCGGGGCCACCGGCGGCGGGCACGCCCGGCTGGCCCGACCCGACCCACCACTGCCCGGCCGCCGCGGCGGAGGCGGGCACCTCCGACGGCGTGGCGTTGACCAGCGCGACCACGTCCGCCACCGAGGTCGCGGGACCGATCACGTCGGCTCGTGCCTGCGCCCCGAAGTCCGCTGGGACGTCGACACCGGGTGGCGTGACCACCACCACGACGGTGTCACCCGACCTGGTCGCGAGGATCGGCAACAGCTCCCGGTCGTACATCGTCACGACCAGAATCGTCCGGACCGTCACGTTCGGTGGCTGCGGTCGGGGCGACCCGTCACCAGCCACGATGGTCGGCCCGTCCGTGGCAGGCGGCGACTCGAACGGCGGCTCGCTCGATGGGGGGAGAATGTCATAGTCGGGTCCGAGCGCTTCCGCGATCAGGCCCGGGTCCGCGGGAAGCCCCAGACTCAACCACACACGTGTCATATGCATACCGTCGTCGTCACGCCTGAGGGAAAGCTTTCAGGAACCTGGGGACTTCCTTGTAGATCTGCCCATCGGCCCCGCCGCGGGCATCTCCTCCCGAACGTCTCCCCCGACGCCATGGGGATCCCGCCTCATGGCGACACGAAAAGAACAGGTTGCCGCGCTGTGACAGCCGCGCTGCCGGCCTTCCGAGCGGTCATGCCGTCCGCGTGCTGTCCGCCCCGGCGCGGCCGTGGCCCATCCCTTCCTCACCATGATCTAAATTATGGTGATCAATAGCTGGACAATGGATATTCCGTTGCTCTTTTTGTGAGTTTCTTGTGTGATGAGCGAACGAAAAACCCCTGGGGCAACACTCCAACAATGATCCGCAGAAATCGGTCTGTAGAGGTAGTGCCCCACAGGGGTTCGGTCGCGTCGGGGGGCGTCATGAGCATCGGTACCGGCAACGCGAGCACGTCCATGGCCGCGACCACCAGGACAGCGATCAGCGTGGTGGATGGCGCGGCCGCGCCACGGTGGATCGTCGTGCTGACCGGCCTGGTCGCGCTCGCGGCCGTCGTACCCCGACGGACCTGGCGCAACAGCGGCCATCTCGACACCATCGCGCACGAGGGCGGCCATGCGCTCGTCGCCTACCTGCTCGGGTACTGGGTCGTCGGCGTGTGGCTGTTCCCGGACACCTCCGGGCTCACCGGCTCGTACGGGCGGCCGAGCCGGGTGACCGGCTTCCTCGTGTCGGCGGCCGGTTACACCGCGCCGTCGGTGCTCGGGCTGGGCGCGGCGGCCCTGCTGAGCGCCGGCCACGTCACGGCGACGCTGCTGCTCGCCGTCGTGGCGCTGGCCGCGCTCTTCCTCGTCGTCCGCAACGCGTTCGGGATCGTCCTCGTCGTCGCGACCGCCGGGATGGTCGTGCTGGCGCTGCGTTCGGCCGACGCGGGCACGCAGAGCGCCCTCGCCTGCTTCCTCACCTGGTTCCTGCTGTTGTCCGGCCCCCGGTCCGTCCTCGACCTGCACCGACAGCGCAGACGAGGTCCGTCATCCTCGGACGCGGACGCCATGGCCGAACTCACCGGCCTCCCCGGCGGGCTCTGGGTCGCGGCCTTCGCCCTGGCCAACACCCTGTGCCTGCTCCACGGAACAACCCTGCTCCTGGGCTGACAGTGAGGATCTACGGGACGGCTCCCTACCTCGGCGGGACGTCGATGACTACACGACGTCGAGCTATGCCCGAAGCACCTGACGACAGAAGATCCCGATACTTCGACCGCATCCGCATCGCATGAATGATCAGTTCCACGCCGTCCTCCTAGCGGCCGCTGCCAGGCGATCCGACAGCGGCCGCGAGGAGCGGTCAGTGCTGACTGTTGAGATAGCCGATGCCCATCGCACCCCACCATCCGGCCTGGGACAGCAGATTACTGATCATCGATCGGACCAGCAGTGCCCGGGATGCAGCGGCGGCCAGCCGCAACCGGTGCTGGACCGCCTGGATATGCAGGCCGTTGAGCGCGATGAGGAGCACAAGCCCGATCTTCACCCGGGTCAGTGGCGCGGACAGGTCCGGTTGCAGCAGGACACCGCTGAGCACGAGCCCCGCCAGTCCAGCCCAGATCAGCACATGCAGGCCGCTGGCCACCCGGATGACGTCCGGGAAGCCGCATCGGCCGGACAGCCACAACAGCCCGAAGAAGTCGATGGCAAGGACCGCCCCGAGCCCGGCCACGAGCGCGGCGAAATGCACGAACAGGGCAGCGGCGTGCAGGGCCGGGTCGGCGGTGAGGCGGGTGGCGGTCCAGACGGCCGCCACCCAACCGAGGATGATCATCATCCCGATCGCGAGGAAACAGACCCACCGTGGCAGAACCCCGCTGCCGGGCGAAGAGGCTCTGCTGACGATCAGGGCGGGAACGGGCCGCGGGTCCACGGGCAGGGAAACGATCCGGTCAGGAGCCAGCCCCTCATGATCGCTCACGGTTAGCGCTTGAACGCGACATCAGTGAAGGTGGCAGTCGCGCCGCTGGCCAACGCTGGCGTATGGCCTTCCTCACCGTGCCGGAAGAAGGTCGGTATCCCGACTGTCGCGCGCAGCGTGTAGCTGCCGTCCTGCGGGATTGTGAAGTTGTTCGCGTAGTGGAAGAACTCGGCGTAGTAGAAGTTGAGTGTCTTCTCGTCCACGACCGCGCCCTTGTCATCGACGACCGCGAGTGTGATCGGTACGTTCGGCACGATCCGGCCGGTGGCCGCTTCGATGGGGATGATCTCGATGTGGTGCGTCTCGCCGGCGGCGGGCTTGCGGAGCACCTGTTGCCCGCCGTTGCCCTCATACCAGCTTTCGGCGGGCTCGACGATATAGGCGATCCGCCACGGCCCGGTCTGGACCTCCCCTCCCTCGGAGCGGATTTCCTGGGCGAGCGTCGTGTACTGCCCGACCACGCCCTCCGGCACCGCGGTGGAGGCGGTCGAGGTGCTGACCGGGTGTCCCGGGGATGTCGTCGTGGCGTCGGTCGTCGAGTCGTCGGAGCAGGCGACGAGACCGAGCAGCAGGCAGACGGGCAGCGCGAGAAGGACCGTTCGCCGAGACACGCATTCTCCTTTAGGTCGGCTTATTTTTAAGTTAGGCTAACCTTAATAGATCATGCTTCGTCAAGCGAATCACTCTTTCCGTTTATATAAATACTCTCCGTTACCATTAGGGTTAGCGGGCGAGCTCAGCTTCCCGGCGCGCTATCGATCGGGGCGTCTCCCACCACCGGCGCATCGCCCATATCCGTTCTCTGTTCGAGGGAGGCAGATGATCGCGAGGAGGAACTGGTGACTGCACGGGGGCCGGCCACGGCCTGCACTGCTACCTCTCCCCCCTGATCCCTCTGAGCCAACCGCCGGACGGCTCGCTGGAGGGCCTGCGTCGCAGTCCAGGTCAGGATGCCCGCGCCGAGGCATAGTGGCAGGACCGCGAGGGCCGGCAGGTGCGGCAGGGTTGCAAAGTAGACGGCGTAGTGGGTCAGGTAAATGTAGAGTAAGGCGCCCGCGATCAGCCCGGCCATCCGCACGACGAACCCTGGCAGCGCGAGCCGTGGGAGGAACAACAGCGCCGCGAATCCCACAGTGATGACGGTCTCCCGGACCGGGTCGGCGAAATATCCGGGGACCGTCAGCATCGCGATCGCGGCGACGAGCGCCTTCTGCCCAGTGCTGGTCGCCCGGTGGCCGAGCCAGCCGAGGACGAAGAACCAGACGACGCCGTGCGTGGCCAGCCACCGTTCGGCGAAGGCTGTGGTGTTGTGGGCGAGCTGCTGCGCCAGCAAGGCAACACCCAACATCACCAACGCGAAGCCGAAACCGTGCCGCTGCTCCCATCGACGCACGGCCGGGATCGCGAACACGAGCGCGAATAGCAGCAGCGTCTGGACCAGGACCTCGACGAACCAATACCCGGTCGCACCGCGGCGGACGTAGTTATCGATCAGTAGAACGTTTGACCATCCCACCTCGGTGGTGTCCACAGCCCGCCAGGCCAGCCACAGCATGGACGGGATCGCTATCCGGGCGGCACTGCGAAGGATGGCGTGACTGGTGCCGGCACCCCCGGGCGCGAGACGGAATCGGGCGAAGCCCCACCCGGCGACGATCAGCAGCAGATGGGCGCCGCCGAGGATGTGGAACAGGCCGATGTGGTTGCTGACGATCAGTATGATCGCAACCGCGCGCAGCACGATGCTGGTCTCGACCGTGGTGGTCCTGGAGCCGGTCATGCGGGCGGGCCGGGCAGCGAGCCGTTCCAGTTCACTGATCGGCGTGGTGGCCCAGTCGTCGGGCAGGTGCCCTAACGCCCGCTCGATCTCGAGGGACATCCGGACGTAGGACAGTGAGTCCCCGCCCAGGTCGACGAATGTCGCATCGTCGGCGATGCCGGCAGTGTCGGCGTAGCCCAGCACCTTGGCGAAGCGTTCCCGCACCGACAGGTCGGTGCGGGGTGCCGGCCGGCGGTCCTGGGCGTTCGCCAGTTCCTGGATCGCCGGATAGTCGATCTTGCCGCTGGTCAGGCGCGGCAGTTCGTCGACGGCGACGACACGGATTCGGTCCGCCGGGAGCCGGAGCTCCTCCTGGACGAGTCGACGGACAGCGCGTCGATCCGGCGACGGGGTTGCGACGATCAGGACGTCGTCGCTGCCCGCGCACGCGCAGACGTGTCCGCGACCGGCTAGGAGCGATTCCGCCTGGCAGAGATCGATGCGCAGCCCTAAGAGCTTCACGAAGCGCGACGAACGTCCGACCACTTCGTACAGCCCGTCCGCCGTGCGCCGCGCGATGTCGCCAGTGGCGAGCGCGTCGACCGTCGCACCCAGCGCGAGATCGGCTGAACTCTCGGCATAGCCGAGCATGACGTTGGGGCCGCGGTAGACAAGTTCGCCCTGCCCAGGCGCCGCGGGATCTTCAGCGGGCAGGATCTCGAACGAGCCGCCGGGGATCGGGACACCAACCGCGGAAGGGTGCGACTCGGCCAGCTCGGGTGGCAGGTAGGCCATGCGCGCGGTGGCTTCGGTCTGCCCGTACATGACGAACAGCCGCCATCCGCGGCGCCTGCCCAGTTCGGCGATGCGCCGGACGCGCTGCGGGGGCAACGCACCACCTGCCTGGGTGACGTAGCGCAGGGAAGGCAGGTGCATCCGGTCGAAGCCGACCCGCTCGAGCAGGTCGAAGGTGTAGGGCACGCCGTGCAGGCTGGTACCCCGATACTTCTGGAAGGTCGCCCAGAAAGCCGGGTCGATGACCGAGTTCTCGGTCAGCAGCAGTGCCGCGCCGCGCAGCAGGTTGCTGTTGATGATCGACAGTCCGTAGCAGTAGTGCATCGGCAGCGCCGCGGACGCGCGGTCCGAGTCGCGGATGTCCAGGAACTGTGCGATGACCTCGGCGTTGGCCTGAAGGTTCCCGGCGGAGAGCCGGACCAGTTTGGGCGACCCGGTCGACCCCGACGTCGACAGCAGGAGGGCGAGGTCGGGGTGCAGGTCGTGACACGAGCCGTCACGTCGCTCCCGCAGCGTCCACTCGTTCTCGCGGCGGAACACGACATCCGGATCATAGATCGATAACAGCGTGTTCCAGTGGCGGTCGTCGGGCGCGGTGAGGAGAACCGGATGACCACCGGCCAACGCGGCCAGGTAGGTGACGGGCGGCTCAATGCCGTTGGCCGCCTCGATCATGACCAGTCTGCGGCCGCCGCCCAGCCGCGTGGCCGCCTCCTCGACACGGTCGGCCAACTGGTCGTAGGTGAGCTCGACGCCGTGCGGGGTGACCACCACGAGCCGGCCACCGTGCGCACGGAGCGTGGTGGCGAACGGGACACCGGGCGCACTTCGAACAGATGACCGCGCCGTGGCCATGTCCCCCCTGTCGTCCATCGGGTATAAAGGCAAGGATTACTTAAGTTAGGCTAACCATCATGATCAAGCTAGGCATGTGATTCAGGTCAATCGACGCCTTCCGACCCACCATGATGCGATATATCATACTAAAGCTTGCCTTACCTAATTGACACTTGATCGACTCAACTCTGGAGGCGCTGGTGCACGTGCGGCTCGCCGGGCGGATCGCAACACTGGCGATGGGAGTTGTTCTGACCGCGGCGGCCACGGCGTGCGGCGGCTCGGAAGACGCCAGCACCATCACCCTGTACAACGCCCAGCATGAGGACCTGATCAAGGTCATGGTGGACGGTTTCACCAGGGAGACCGGCATCAAGGTCAACATCCGGTCCGGTAAGGACTCCGAGCTCGCGAACCAGCTCGTACAGGAGGGCGATGCCTCACCCGCCGACGTGTTCGTCACGGAGAACTCGCCGGCGATGAGCCTGGTCGACGCTCACGGCCGCTTCGTCAAGATCGACGATGCCACCCTGGCTCAGGTTCCGGCGCAGTTCGTGCCATCCAGCCGTAACTGGACCGGGTTCGCCGCCCGCGCGACCGTCCTGGCGTACAACAAGCGGCAGCTGGCCCCGGACCAACTGCCCGCCTCACTGATGGATCTCCAGCAGCCCCAGTGGCAGGGCAAGTTCGGCGTGGCGGCCGCAGGCGCGGACTTCCAGGCGATCGTCAGCGCGGTGCTGGTGAGCAAGGGGGAGGTGGCGACAGGAACCTGGCTCGCCGCTCTGAAGACGAACGCGAAGATCTACGCGAACAACCGGGCAGTACTCAAGGCCGTCAACACCGGGGAGGTTCAAGCGGGCGTCCTGTACCACTACTACTGGTACAAGGACCGCGCCGAGTCCGCCGCGAGCAGCAACAACACCGAGCTGAAGTTCTTCGGCGGCAAAGATCCAGGAGCGTTCCTGAGCGTGTCGGGCGCAGGGGTGCTCAGGACAAGCAAGAAGCAGGACAAGGCGCAGCAGCTCGTCCGTTACCTCACCGGCAGAGCAGGCCAGCAGATCCTGGCTGACAGCAATGCCCTGGAGTACCCGATCGCCAGCGGTGTCCCGGCGAACGCGAAGCTCAAGCCGTTGAGCGAACTGGATCCACCGGTGATCGACGTCGCCAGCCTCAACGGCCCCAAGGTCGTCGAGCTCATGCGCAACGCCAGTCTGCTCTAGACCGGCGTCCGGACGACCGACATCCACCGGACACGGCCCACGTGACTATCAGCACTCCCGCGCTCCCGGGCTCCGATCCTGTGCTCCCTGACCCCGGCACCAGCGACGTGCCGTCCCGGCGCCGTCGGCGCGGCGCCCCGTGCCCCGCGCTCTCGCAGTTGCCAATGCTCACTACGGCGCTGCTGGTCGCGCTCCTCGCGGCGATGCCGTTGCTTTTCGTGGTGGACACGGCGGCCGAGGTGGGCTGGGCGGAGGCCGTTGATCTGATCGTCCGCCCGCGCACCGGAGAGCTGTTGTGGAACACGGCCCGGCTCGCGGTGTGCTGCATGCTCTTGTGTGCCGTGCTGGGCACCGGCACGGCCTGGTTGGTGGAGCGATCCTCGCTGCCGGGTCGCACGGTGTTCCACGTCATGCTCGTGGCTCCGCTCGCGATTCCGGCGTTCGTCAACAGCTACGCCTGGGTCTCTCTGATCCCCTCGGCCGCGGGCTTCGGCGGCGCGCTGCTGATTGTGACCCTGTCCTACTTCCCCTTCGTGTACCTCCCGGTCGCCGCAACCCTGCGCGGCCTCGACCCGGCCCACGAGGAGACCGCCCGCTCGCTGGGCCACGGCGGATTCCAGATCTTCGTGCGGACCGTCCTGCCCCAGCTGCGGCCCGCTGTCCTGGGCGGCTCACTACTGGTCGGGCTGCATCTACTCGCCGAGTTCGGCGCGCTGCAGATGCTGCGGTTCCCCACCTTCACCACGGCCATCTACGACCAGTACCAGTCCACGTTCAACGCGCCCGCGGCCAACATGCTGGCTGGGGTCCTGGTGGCGTGCTGCCTGATCCTGCTACTGGCCGAACTGACCCTGCGCGGCCACGCCCACTATGCGCGGGTCGGCACGGGCCTGGCACGCCCCGCCGAGCGCACCCGGCTGGGCCCGGTGACGCTGCCCGCGGCCGCCGGGCTGTCCGCCTTGGCCGTGCTGGCACTCGGTGTTCCGCTGGCGAGCCTCGGCCGCTGGTTGGCGCAGGGCGCCTCATCCGGACTCGACGTCGACCAGATCGTGACCACGACCGGAACGTCGCTCGGGCTCGGCGCGCTCGGCGCGCTGGTCACCACGGCGGCGGCGGTGCCCGTGGCCTGGCTGTACGTGCGCAGGCGAAGCCGGTTGTCGACCGCCTTGGAGCGCGTCACCTACATCGGCAGCGCGCTGCCGGGCATCGTGGTGGCGCTGGCCCTGGTCACGGGCGCTGTCCGCCTGGTGCCCGGCCTGTACCAGACCACCGGCGTGCTCGTAGCCGCCTACCTGATCCTGTTCCTGCCACGCGCCATGGTGAACGTGCGCGCGACCCTCGCGCAGACGCCGCCGGTCCTCGACGACGTCGCGCACTCGCTCGGCGCGGGAAGGCTCGCCACGCTCCGCCGGGTCACGCTGCCGCTGATCGCGCCGGGGCTGGGCGCGGGCGCGGCGCTGGTGTTCCTCGCCGTGGTAACGGAACTGACCGCGACCCTGCTGCTCGCACCCACCGGCACCCAGACCCTGGCCACCCAGTTCTGGAGCCATAGCGACAGCCTCGCCTACGGCGCCGCCGCGCCCTACGCGGCGCTGATGGTGCTGATCTCCGCGCCCGCAGCCTACCTACTGACCCGGCAGACGCGGAGGGAGTCGACGGTATGACCGCGCTCACCATCACCGGCGTGACGAAATCCTACGGCGACACCCCCGTGCTGCAGGCCGTCGACCTCCATGTGCCCAACGGCAGCCTGACAGCAGTGCTCGGCCCGTCCGGGTGCGGGAAGACGACCCTGCTGCGGGTCATCGCGGGCTTCGCCGATCCGGACGGTGGCACCGTCGCCTTCGGCGACGAGATCGTGTTCCGGCCGGGCAGATCCACCAAGGCCCAACACCGCAAAGTCGGGTACGTGCCGCAGGAAGGGGCGCTGTTCCCACACCTCACCGTGACCGCGAACATCACCTTCGGTCTACCGCGTACGCAGCGAAAGCAAGGGGGGCGTGTCGCCGAACTGCTCGAGCTGGTCGGCCTCGCCGCAGGGCTCTCCGACCGCTACCCGCACGAGCTCTCCGGTGGCCAGCAGCAGCGGGTGGCCCTGGCCCGGGCGCTGGCGCCGCGACCCGCGGTGGTGCTGCTCGACGAGCCGTTCAGCGCGCTGGACGCCGGACTTCGGGAGGTCACTCGTCGCGGAGTCACCCGGGCCCTGCGCGCCGCGGGAACGACGGCGGTCCTGGTCACCCACGACCAGGCCGAAGCCCTCTCCCTCGCCGACCAGGTCGGTGTGATGCGAGAGGGGAGGCTGGTTCAGCTCGACGCCCCCGCGACCGTCTACAGCCGGCCGCGCGACGTCGGCGTCGCCGGTTTCGTCGGCGACGCCGTGCTCCTGCCCGCGACCGTCCATGACGGGCAGGCGCGGTGCGCGCTCGGCACCATCCCGGTCGCCGACTCCGGGCACGCGGGCGACGCTCAGGTGCTAATTCGCCCCGAACAGCTCCGGATCGACACTACTGACCGTCCCGACGGCGTGACGGCCCGGGTACGCGAGATCCACTATTACGGCCACGACGCCACCGTCTGGCTCGACCTGCTGCCCGCGGGCCCGTCCGTCGTCGTCAGAGTCGTCGGCCAACTCCTGCCCGACCCCCACACCGACGTACAGCTCATCGTGTCCGGCAACGCCGTCACCTACCCGGTGACGAGATGACGACGCCCACCAGCAACGCTGTGCCGGCTGGGTTAGCCCCGCCCTGCTGTCGGCGGGATGACGCTGGCGGGGTGGTGGCGGCCGGGCAGGGGCTGTTTCGCGGGATGTCGGTGCCATCCGGGGCCTCTTTTCGATCGGTCGACAGGGGGGTGTCGGATGTGTTAAATGCATCGGATGCGCCAAGTCGGGTAGAGGTGTTCCATGGTTCGACACCGGAGGGGTCCGGCAACACAGCGCTCTCGGAGCGTCACCTACGCCGCGCTGGACACACGTCCCGCTGCTCACGCGGCGCGTGCCGTGCGTCCGAGCGTCCCTCAGCTTCTGTTCGCCGCGACCACGGTGGCGGCTGTCATCGCCATGCCCTCCGACGTGTTGGCCGGTTCGACGTCGACGCTGTCCGACGCGCCAGCCGCGGCTGGCCCCGCCGCCACGAGCCCCGTCGCCGGGAGCCCGGCAGCCGTCGGTCCGGGGGCCACGGAGCAGACGGCCACGGAGGCCACGGGTTCAGTGGCTGCCGCCGGGCCGGCGCGGCAACCGGCCGTGATCACAGCGGTTCAGCGGGACGAGTCGTCCGTGGACGAGCAGATCGCGCAGGCGGTGCGCACCAGCCCGCTGCTGGGCGAGGTCCCGCCGGGGAGCGTCGAGGTGACCGACGTCCACGTGTCCACGGTCGACCCGGCCGTCGCGACCGCCCGTGTCATACCGACCGGCGGCGAGACCGACCCCGCCACCGCGCTGCTGCGCCACAGCACTCCCCCGAGTCCCCGCTGGGCCCTGGCCGAACTGGGAACGGCCGGCGTCGGCTGCGACACGCTGAACCCAGCGGTACGCGACGATCTCGGCCTCCCCTGCGAGGACCAGCCCGCATCCTGACCAGCCGCGCCCCCGAAAGCACCGCACCACGGCAACGAGGGAACAAGTGGTTGCTGCAGCAGCCGTTTGTTCCCTCGTTGCCGTAACCAGCGTGGGGGCGTGGGGAGCCGTGTTGGTCAGGGGGCGTGGCCGGTCAGTGGGCGAACGTCCAGGCTGACAGGATGGTGATGGCCAGGATGATCGTTCCGCTGATCGGAGTCTGCCAGCGCTCGACCGCGGCACGCCGCTCGCTGACCGACGACAGTGGACCGGCCAGGGCCACGAGCAGGATCCCGGCCCACGCCAGCGCGAACACCGGACGGTCCGCCCGGGTGTCGAACGCGTAGAAGACGATTGAGAACACGAGCACGGCCGCGAGCATGATCTGCGGCAGCACGAGCAGCGACACCTTCGGCTGGAACGCCTTCTCGGTGGTGCCGGACGAGCGGGGCCGGTATCCGGACACGACGCGCGCGAGCGCGAGCAGATAGATCGGGGAGTTGAACAGCACGCTCGACACTGTGCGGGGCGCGGCCCGCGCCCCCGCGTATGCGGCGATGAAGAGCAGGGTGGCGGCGAAGTAGGGCAGCCCGAACAGCAGATACTCCTGCTGGGAGCCCGTGGAGGCGAGCTGGGAGCGCGGGACGATGGACAGCACCGGCCCCAGCGCGAAGACCACCTGAACGGACGCCAGCAGCGGGCTGAGACTGGTGTGCAGGTAGTGCGCCCGCTGCCAGCGGGTCAGACCTGGTTTGACCAGTGGGTTGTCGAACAACAGCAGCCGGGTGCTGTCCATCGCCCAGCGCAGCCGCTGTTTGGCGTAGACGGCTGCCGTCGCCGGTGCCGTCCCGATCGATATAGGGACGGGATGATAGACGCTGGACCAGCCATGAGAATGCAGTTCGTATGACGTCTGGACGTCTTCTACTATGTTCCATTCGCTGAATCCGCCGACTGATTCCAGTGCGGACCGCCGGTAGAGCGTCCCGTTTCCGCAGGAGAACGCCGCGTTGTCCCGATCCTTCGCCGGCTGCAGAGAGCGATAGAACATGCTTTCGGCGTTGTTCAGGACGTCGAGACGACCGGTGTCGAAACGCTGGGCGGTGCAGACGAAACCGACGTCGGGGTCACGCAGATAACCGACCACCTGCTCCCCGAGGTCCGGGACCACCAGGTGGTCCGCGTCGAGGGTGAGAATCGCGCCACCGCTGGTGCGGGCCAGCGCGTGGTTGAGGTTACCGGCTTTCCCCGGCGTACCGTCGACCCGGGTGAAGCAGGGCACCCCGAGCCGGACGGCGAGCGCGTCGATCTCCCGCCAGTCCTTCCGGCCGGCGATACGGCCGTCGTTGAGGACGTACGTCTGGTGCGGGTAGTCGATGGCGATGGCGAAACGCAGGGTCCGCTCGACCATGGCAGCGGGCTCGCCGCACACCGTCACGAACACGTCCAGGGTGCCCACCGGTGGTGGGGCCTGCCGGGGCGCGCCTGGCCGCAGCCGGCCCGTCATCACCGCCGTCCACCCGACGGCCAGGTAGGTGACCAGCTCAGCGGCATAGAACAGGTAGCCGATCGCGCTGGTGCCGCCGAGTGTGGCCGTCCGCCGGGCCAGGTAGATCGCGCCGAGCGCGATGACGAGCAGGCCTGCCACCCGCCCCGCCCGGCCACTGACCGCCAC
>NZ_CAAAFS010000034.1:0-6831 GCF_900634755.1 Protofrankia symbiont of Coriaria myrtifolia | reverse complement strand
GCGCACGCCCGGCCACTGACCGCCACTGCCCCAGCCCCGCCCGCCGCGGTGGCCGGGCGTGCGCGCGAGGGTACATCCGCTGGCTGCCGGGGCCTGGGCACCAGCGGCACGAGATCGCCGTCAACCGGCGCGGCAGCACCGGACGGTGCTGTGTCGCGAGCCATGTCTACCACCTTTCGAAAAATCAACCTGTTCGGCGACCATCCACACGAATGTGTCTGGGACGTGTCCGGGAAAGCTTTCAATCAATGCGCTTCTCCCGGCTGGTGACAGCCGACCGACATGAGGACATCGCAAACGTTCGACCTCGATGATTACAGCAGCACACGTCCGCCGTGACACAGGGTGAAAATCGGTGCTTCTTTCCTGAACGGCGGCCCCGGGCCGTATCAGGCCCGTCCGTCACCAGCCACCGGTAATGTCACTGGTAATATGATTGTTCGCCCGCCGAAAACAGCGTGAAACGCCCGTTCGGTACGCCGTGCCGGCCGCTTCGGTAGCGTTCCTCCCAGGACGCGACGCGCCACGGTCGCCACTCCGGATGAATTCCGGTGGCCCACACGGACGCCGGTGGAAGTGTCCACCGCGATATCAAACCGGGCGCCACGGGAGCCACGGACGAAAATGTCCAGAAACTGACTGCCGAACCAGCGCCCGCGGCGCGGCGGACACCCCCTGGGCCGATTCCAGCGGGCGCCACGGCCCATCAGGCAGGCTCTACACGAGCGACAGGTCTGTGACAGGCCTGTCGCTGGCCTGTCACAGACCTCTGTCGACGACACGCTGGAAGGCCCGGCCCGCGCCGCCATCGGGCCCGCGTGAGCATGGCCACGATCATGACGTGGTCGGGCCATGCGGGCGGGCGCTCGGTCCACGCCACCGTCGGGCTGTCGCCGGGGCGCCGGCGATCCGGGCACCGGGCCCACCGAAGCTCTGGGATCGGCATCGCCGCTCCGGTCGGGAACCGGAACCGGACGCGAAAACGCGGTCCTCCGACCACCCACTCACCCGGACAGCCGATAAATGATCATTACGTGATGGCGGTCATACGTCCAGGTTCTGGCAAGGGCGGGCCGTCGACACCATGGGATCATGGCGATGGAGCCGCGGTGGCGCGATCGCCTTTCTTCCGCGCTCGGGGCTGCTCACCGCCGGCTCGGAAACCGACCGGAAAGCCGGACTCGGCCTGGCCCGATCAGCGGCCAGGCCGAGTCGGGTCGCGGCAGGCCCCGTCCCCGGACCACCCGGGGGAACGATCATGTAACCCCGCCCGGGGTTACCCGAGAGGAGGACCGATGCCGTCCGTGCTGTGGCTGCATGGAGGGGCGTGCGGCGGGAACACCATGTCCTTCCTGAACGCCGACGAGCCGAACGTCGTCGACCTCGTCACCAGCTTCGGGCTCGAGCTGCTCTGGCATCCCTCCCTCGCCCTGGAGTCGGGGACTCACGCGCGGAAGCTGCTGCGGGCCTGCGCCAGCGGCGAGACACCGGTGGACGTCCTGGTGTTCGAGGGCTCTGTGATCGAGGGGCCGGAGGGCACCGGCCGCTACGACATGTTCGCCGACCGTCCCATGAAGGACTGGGTGATCGACCTGGCGGGAACGGCCCGGACCGTGGTCGCGGTCGGGGACTGCGCCTGCTGGGGCGGGATCGCGGCGACGGCGCCCAACCCGACCTCCTCGACCGGCCTGCAGTTCCACAAGCGCGAGCGCGGCGGCTTCCTCGGCGCGGAGTTCCGCTCGCGCGGCGGGCTGCCGGTAGTCAACATCCCGGGCTGCCCGGCCCATCCGGACTGGATCTCCCAGATCCTCGTCGCGCTGGCGACCGGCCGGGCCGCCGACATCGACCTGGACGAGCTCCAGCGGCCGCGGACGTTCTTCACCAGCTTCACACACACCGGATGCACCCGGACGGAGTTCTTCGAGTACAAGCAGTCCACCACCACGTTCGGGGAGGGCACCCGCACGGGCTGCCTGTTCTACGAGCTCGGCTGCCGCGGCCCGATGACCCACTCGCCGTGCAACCGCATCCTGTGGAACGGCCAGTCGTCCAAGACCCGCGCGGGCGTGCCGTGCATCGGGTGCACCGAGCCGGAGTTCCCGTTCTTCGACCTTGAGCCGGGGACGGTCTTCCAGACCCGCAAGGCCGTCGGCGTCATCCCCCGGGAGATCCCGGAGGGCACCCGTCACCTCACCTACCTGGCCCAGTCCGCGATCGCGAAGATCGCCGCCCCGGACTGGTCGAAGAAGGACACGTTCGTCGTCTGACGACCTGCCCCGCTCCGCCTGCCCCGTTGCCTGCCCCCGTTGCCCGCCCCGGCTTCCCGTCACAGGCGGGAGCCATGCCGGCTGGAACGCCCACCGCCGGGCCGAACCATGCCAGCCGAAGTGGACGGACGCCGGCTGGACGCCGCCGAACGCAAGCGCGCCGAATGGAAGAAGGACACCGATGACCACCGTCGATCTCAACGTCAGCCCGATGGGCCGGGTCGAGGGCGATCTGGACGTCCGAGTGGCGGTCAGCGACGGCGTGGTGACCTCCGCCTGGACCCAGGCGGCGATGTTCCGGGGCTTCGAGATCATCCTTCGGGGCAAGGACCCCCGGGCCGGCCTGATCGTGACCCCACGCATCTGCGGCATCTGCGGTGGCAGCCACCTGTACAAGGCCGCGTATGCCCTGGACGTGGCGTGGGGCACCCGGATACCGCCCAACGCCACGCTGGTCCGCAACATCGCGCAGGCGTGCGAGACGTTGCAGAGCATCCCGCGCTACTTCTACGCGCTGTTCGCGATCGACCTGACGAACAGGAAGTACGCGCGCTCGCCGCTCTACGACGAGGCCGTCCGGCGGTTCGCCCCGTACACCGGCACCAGCTACGCCCCGGGGGTCGTCCTGTCCGGCAAGCCGACCGAGGTGTACGCGATCCTCGGCGGGCAGTGGCCGCATTCCAGCTTCATGGTGCCCGGGGGTGTCATGGGCGCCCCCACCCTCTCCGACGTCACCCGGTCGATCGCCATCCTGGAACACTGGAAGCACAACTGGCTGGAGAAGTACTGGCTCGGCTGCTCGGTCGAGCGCTGGCTGGCCAACCGCACCTGGGACGACGTGCTCGCCTGGGTCGAGGAGAACGACTCCCAGCACGACAGCGACTGCGGCTTCTTCATCCGCTACAGCCGTGACATCGGCCTGGACACCTACGGCGGCGGGGTCGGCAACTACCTGGCCACCGGCACCTACTTCCACCCCGATCTCTACGCGGAGCCGACCATCGAGGGGCGCAACGCCGCCCTGATCGCCCGCTCGGGGATCTGTTCCAACGGCGAGTTCTTCACCTTCGACCAGAGGTGGATCCGCGAGGACGTCACCCACTCCTTCTACGAGGGGACGCAGGCCCGCCACCCGTTCGACGGCGAGACCCGGCCGCTCGACCCGCAGCGAGGGCGTGAACAGGGCAAGTACAGCTGGGCGAAAGCGCCGCGCTACCACCTGTCGGGACAGGGATACGTCCCGATGGAGGCCGGCCCACTGGCCCGCCGGATAGTCGCCGGCGCCCCCGGCGCCGCCGCCCACCAGGACGACGACCCGCTGTTCACCGACATCATCGCCCGGATCGGGCCGTCGGTGCTGGTCCGCCAGCTCGCCCGGATGCACGAGGCCGCCAGGTACTACCAGTGGACGCGGCAGTGGCTCGACCAGCTCGACCTGCGGGAGAGCTTCTACACCAAACCGGCCGAGCCCGCCGAGGGCCGCGGTTTCGGGGCCACCGAGGCCGCCCGCGGGTCGCTGGCCGACTGGATCGTCATCGAGGACGGAAAGATCGCGAACTACCAGGTGGTCACGCCGACCGCGTGGAACATCGGCCCGCGGGACGGCTCGCAGACGCCCGGCCCGATCGAGCAGGCCCTGGTCGGTACACCGGTCGCCGACGCCGAGGACCCGGTGGAACTCGGGCATGTGGCCCGCAGCTTCGACTCCTGCCTGGTGTGCACCGTGCACGCCTACGACGGGCGGACCGGCCGGGAACTCAGCAAGTTCGTGATCAACGGTGCGGTCTGACCCGGGGGAGACGGACAAGGAGCCCAGCGATGAGTGACGCCCGGCCGACCGGGCCGACGTGGAACGAACCCGGCCCCGGCCTCGAGGCGCTGTCAGAGGCCCTCGACGAGGCGGCGACCGGCGTCCGGGAGCTGGAGCCGGCGGCCCGGCGGCGGGCCGAGCAACTGCGGCACGCCGTCGAGGCTCTGCACGGCAGCGGGATCAACGCGATCGTCCGCCGGCTGCGCGAGGATCCCCGCGGCCGGGAGCTGCTGTTCGAGCTCGCGGACGATCCCGTGGTGCGCCTGCTCTTCTCCGTGCACGGGATCCTCCAGCCCACGCCGGTGACCGAGTCGCTGCGCGCGCTGGAGAAGGTCCGCCCGTACCTGCGGGCGCACGGCGGGGACGCGGAGCTGGTCCGGGTGGACGGGGACACCGCGTTCTTGCGGGTCAGCGGCACCTGCAACAGCCGTGCGCTGGCTGGGGTCACACTGCGTGAAGTCGTCAAGGAGGCTCTGATCGGCGGTGTCGGGTCGATCGCGCGCGTGGTGATGCTGGCGGGTGACCCGCCCCCGACGCTGATCCCGCTGGGCCCGGTGCGTAACCGCGACGGCGGGTGGGTGGCGGTCGGGACGGCGGTAGGCCTCGGCGAGCGGCCGATCACGGCGCTGCATCTCGAGCGGGCCGACGGCGTCAAGGCCGACATCGTGGTCATCAGCCTCGACGGCCAGCTCATCGCCTATCGCGACATCTGCGCCCACCAGGGCCTGCCGATCAACGTGGCGCAGCTCGATCCGGCCACGGGCACTCTCACCTGTCCGCGGCACGGATTCTGTTACGACGCGCGCTCCGGCGCCTGTCTGAACTCCCCGGGCGCGCAGCTGACGCAGCTGCCCCTGCGGGTGGACAACGGCCAGGTGTGGATACGGGTCGACGCATGACGGCCGGCCACGCGGCACGATCACGCGGGGGCTGTCCGGGCCGCCGGTCCCGGCCATCGCTCCCCGGCCCTCGACGGTCAGCCGGCCTGGCGGATCCCGGAGTGATGCGGCGCCCTCAGGATCTTTCCTGGGGCGCGCTCGCCAGCGGCCACCCAGTATCCGCCGTCAAGGCGTAGGCCCACCTGCGCGGGCGGGACGCACCGGCCGTCGACGCGGTGGGCGTCGAACCCGGTGCCCACTCCCGCGAAGGTCTCGTGGCAGCCCGGGCAATGGGCGGCGGTCAACGCCGTCCACTGCACGTCGCATCGCCCACAGCCCAGCAGAATCGGGCGATCGTAGTCGACGTCCCGGCCAGCCAATGGCTCGCTCCTCACGCATGTCCGAGCTCTCGCCCTCCGCAACCATGGTTCTTCCGCCCATGTGTCGCGGCGAACGCCGCTCCCCTGCGCTCACCGTCACAGTGCCGCAGACACGCAGACTATCGGTGTATCCACCGCGTTTCGTCCTGTCCCCTCCTCGAAGCTCGTCCAACAGGTCAACGGCAGCGCGAAAACCATGATCTGTTGATCTTTGGTTGTTACTGATGGATTCTGGCTGCCGGTCACGCGAAAAACCATGATCGTACGGTCCCCGGTCGGCCGCGGAGACACAGATAGGCGCACAGTACCGGAGGTGGCACCACCCGCGACCGATACGCCGACCAGAAGATCCGGATCAGGACCCGCGCACCGCCGCTGACCGGTTTGTCGGCGCCTACCGAGGGTCGTGACGTCGTCGTGTCGCGCCACCTGGCCAGTGGGCAGCCGTTGGCCTGGTGGTACCAGAATAGTCCCGGGTTGCGCCGGCGGGCCCGGGGACGACGCGGCAGCCCTTCGCCGGCGCATCTTCGACGTTCGAGACCGCTGTCGCGCTCGGACGTCAGAAATCCGGAAAATCCAGGAGGACCGGGAGAGCCGGGAGCCAATATGGGAGACCCGGATCGGAGGATCCGGGTTCCCGGGCGCCGTCCGGAGCGGGTCGAATGATCCTCGTGTTCCGGCCGGCGGGCGGTCCGGCGTCACCGCGGGAGCCAGCCGGGACACAACCGTACGAAACGGAAACGGCGGAACGGCGGAACAGAAATACCGGTGAGTCAGGCCACCTCGGCCGGCGCGTAGGTCTGGCAGCGCGGACCGCACACCCGGATGCAGGCATTGCAGCCAATGCACTGGCCGGCGGCATCGATGATCATTATCTTGCGCTCGATGTCCTCGTCGTCGTCGAAGGGATCGACCAGTTCACCCTCGTCGTTCACACCCATCAGCCGGAGCACACCCTGGGCGCAGACCTTGTAGCAGCGACCACAGCCGATACATTTCTTCCCGTCCAACGCCACGATGTACTGAGGTACCCAGGGAGTACCGTCGCGGGTGGCGAACTTCACATGACTCATTCCCAATCTCCTCGGTCCAGAACGATCAGATGGCGCGCTTCACGCCTCTTGGCGGGTCCGTACGGCCGAGCCGCCGGCAGCGCGGAAAACATGACCACGCCACCTTCGGCCCGCTACGCAGCGGCGTCCGATGCGCCATATACACGACCTGTCCGAGGAACCGCCCGTGGACGGGAAGCACGGAAGTCGCCCAGGGGCACCTACGACGCCTACAGATCCATCTTGGCGTGGGTCCCGCGGGCGGACACCGTACAAGTACGGAGGTACCTCACCAAACGGCATCTCGGCCTCGGCCATGTGGACGGACGGCCACTTGACCAGGAGGCGACGGAACTCTTCACGACCGAGGCCCCGGGCTGTCCGGACGCGCCCGCACGCGCCCACCGGCGGCGGTGGGCGCGTGCGGGCGCGTCCGGACAGCCC
>NZ_CAAAFS010000033.1:0-13545 GCF_900634755.1 Protofrankia symbiont of Coriaria myrtifolia | reverse complement strand
GCTCGGGCGGGGGACGGCATCGGCACCGACAAAATGTGACGCGCCCACATCCATATCCACCCGGCCGACGTGTCCACCCCGCCGGCCATCGCGGACGACCCGCCGGTCGAACCACAATCCCTCGACTGTCTTCCAGGAGCGATACAAAGTAAACGGGCTGTTCCAGCCGGCGTGCGCAGGCCTCTTCGGCCGAGGCCCGCGGAGCTGAACGCAGCGCGCCGGGACGGGAGGTGGCGGAACGACGCGGCCCGGCACACCACCGCCTTGTCGGACGGCGCTGGCGGGATCGTTCCCGGGCCGGCCGGGGAACCGGGCAGGACGCCGACCAGAACATACTGCCAACAGCATATGAAAACATAACGACACCAAAATACCAACCGAATATGAACTGGCGCACGAAAGCGGCGGAGGGTCCGAAGAAACACCACCGGCGAGGACTGCCGGGCAACGGCGGCCAAATCATGACCAACCATGCCCGACAGGTCTCCCGCGATCGCCGCCCGCGGGCACGCCCGGACCATGCCACAACATCCAGATCGGTACCTTGCACCAATCGACCATCGGGGGGATCGCTCGTGACGGACGTTGCGATAGTCGGGCTTTCGGCTCGTTTTCCGGGCGCGGCCAGCCTAGGCGAATTCTGGCGCCTGATCCAGGAAGCGGATCCACAATTTCACGAGGTGCCGGACAGCCGATGGATTCACCGGACCTTCTACGACCCGCTGAATCCACGAAGCCCGCATCGGGCCTATACCGACCGGGTCGCCTTCGTCGACGACGTCGACCGGTTCGCGGCAGCGCACTATCGGATCCCACCGCGGCGCGCCCGGGCGATGGACCCGCAGCAGCGGCTGCTGGTCCACCTCGCCCGTGAGGCGCTCCAGGACGCGGGCCTGGAACGCCGCCCGTTCGACCGGGCGCGTACCGGCGTCTACGTGGGCATCAGCCAGTCCGACTATCGGGAGCTGGCCGGCGCCCGGGTGCGGGCGAGCCTGCTCGCGAACGGTTCGCTGCACGGCGGCGAAGCCGATCCGGACCTGCTCGCCGCGGTCGAGCGGGCCGCGGACGCGGGCATCGCCCCACTGCAGGCGTACACCCTGACGGGCTGCCTGCTCAACATGGCGGCCGGGACGATCAGCAGCGTGTTCGATCTCGGCGGTCCCGCGTTCGCCATCGACTCCGCCTGCTCGTCCGTGCCGGTGGCGCTGCATGAAGCGGTCCTCGCGCTGCGCACCGGAGTGTGCCGGGTCGCCCTGGTCGGCGGGGTCTTCCTCAACCTGACCCCGGACGCGCTGATCTCCTTCTCCCGGGTGGGGGCGCTCTCGCCGAGCGGGGTGTGCCGCCCCTTCGACGAGCGCGCCGACGGGTTCGTTCTCGGCGAGGGCGGCGGGGTCGCCGTCCTGCGCCCCCTCGCGGACGCGCTGGCCGACGGCGACCGGGTGTACGCGGTGATCCGTGGCATCGGCATCACCAACGACGGCCGCGCCGCCGGCCCGATGACACCGAGCGTCCACGGGCAGCTCGCCGCGCTGCGGGCCGCCTACGCCGACGCCGGGGTGGCCCCGGGCACCGTGACCGTGATCGAGGCCCACGGCACGGGGACCACCGTCGGCGACCGGACCGAGATCGCCGCGCTGCGGGACCTGCGCGCGGGCGACCCCACGGCCGAGCCGTGCGACCTGCTCTCGACCAAGGCCCTCATCGGCCACACCCTGGCGGCGGCCGGGGCGGCGAGCCTGGTGAAGATGGCGCTCGCGCTATATCACGGGGTCGTCCCGCCGCAACCGGAGACCCGGCCCGACCCGGCCCTGCCGCTGGCCGAGGCCGGGCTGCGCGTCCCGACCCGGCCCCGGATGTGGACGGACACCGAGGAGCGGCCCCGCCGGGGCGCGATCAGTTCGTTCGGCTTCGGCGGCACCAACGTGCACGTGATCCTGGACCGGGCGCGGCGCCGGGCGGACGGTCCGGCACGATCGGACACCCCGCCACGGAGGCCATGGCTGCTGTTGCTGTCCGCGAGCTCGGTGGAGTTGCTCGCCAGCCACGCCGAAGCCGTCCGGGACACGGTGGAGGCCGACCCGACGATCACGCCGGCCGCGCTCTCCCACACCCTCGCCACCCGTGAACTGCTCCCGGCCCGGCTGAGCCTGGTCGCGGCCTCCCGCGCCCAGCTGTGCCGGCAGCTCACCGAGGCCGCGGCCCGGCTGCGGGCCGGCCGCCTCGGCGAGCTGCCGGACGGCGGGTACGCCACGTCCGCCCCGCTGCCCGAGGCGGACCGCCGCAGCGCCCTGATGTTCCCCGGGCAGGGGGCCCAGCGGCCGGGCATGCTCGCCGACCTGTACGGACGGTTCGCCGGCTTCGCCGCGCGGGCCGACGCGTCGGACGGCGTCCTGCGCCCGTTGCTCGGCCGTTCGCTGGCCGATCTCGTGTGGGACCCGCACCCGGACGCCGACCAGCGGGCGGCCGAGGCAGCCGAGACGGCCGAGACGGCTCTGACCGCGACCGAGATCTGCCAGCCTGTGCTCGGGGCGCTGGGAATCGCGGTCGGTGAACTGCTGACGCACTGTGGGCTGCGGCCGGACGTCTGCGTCGGCCACAGCGTCGGGGAGCTGCCGGCGGCGGTGACCGCCGGTGCCGTGGACCCGGCCGACGCCCTGCGCTTCCTGGCTGAACGGGGCGCGGCCGTCGCCGGCGCGCAGCCCGCGTGGCACGGCGGCATGCTCGCGGTCCACACCGGTGAGACGACGTTCCACCGGCTCGCCGCCGGCATCGACGGGGTGTGGCTCGGCTGCGTCAACCATCCGTCGCAGCTTGTCGCCAGCGGCCGGCTGGACGCGCTGGAGCGGCTTTGCGAACGCGCCGCCGCCGAGGGCATCACGACCAGACAGCTGCGGGTCTCGCACGCCTTCCACTCCCCACTGGTGGCCGAGGCGGACGCCCGGATGGCGAACACGCTGGCGGCCCTGCCCATCCAGGCCCCGAAAACGATCATTGCCTCCTCGGTCAGCGGGCACCGATGCGACGACCCGCGGGAGCTGCGGGCGCTGTGGGCACGGCACTGCTCGGCTCCGGTGCGCTTCATGGACGCGGTCCGTGACGCGGCCGCGGCGGGCGCACGGATCTTCGTCCAGGCGTTCGGGGGCGACTCGCTACTGTCCATGGCGCACCGGTCGCTGGCCGGATCGGTCCAGGCCAGGTACGTGGCCCTGACCGCGAGCCAGCCCGACGACGGCCGCACGCTGCTCGCCGGCCTCGGCCAGCTGGCCTGCCTGGGCGTCCCGCTCGACATCCTGCCGCTGTTCGGCCCCGGCGAGCGGGAGCTGGTGACCCTGCCTCCCTCACCGTTGGCCACCAGCGCCTATTCGATACGTATCAACGCCGCCGGCTCGCCGGCCGGGCCCGCCAGGCCGTACAGCGAGCCGGCCACCGCCCCGGCCAGGCGCGGCACCGGATCGGTCGCCGTACCCGGGCAGCGCGGCACCGGGCCGGACGCGCCCACAGCGGACGACCAGGCCGTAGGCGACGCAACCGCGAGCACCGGCTCCGCAGGTGCCGGGTCCACCGGCAACGAGCCCGTCCGGATGGCACCGGCCGCCACCCAGAGGCGTGTCGGCGGCGCCGGGAACCTCGTCGCGGCCTACCGGCCCGCCCCCGACGGGGAGCGAGCCGCCGCGCGGCCCCGGCGGGGCGAGGTCCCGCTTTCCGCCTCCCGCGACGCCAACACGATCGCTTACTCTCCGGAGTCACATATGGACAACGTCATCAGGCTCCTCGACAAGCAGCTCGACCTGCTGCGGACCCTGTCCGGTCCGGCGGCCGGAGCACCGCGGACGAGCGTCAGCCTGTCCGAGGCAGCCACACCGCGGCAGCCGGCACCTGACGTGCCAGCGGCAGCGGGCGACACCGGAGCGCTCCCGCAGTCGCTCGTCCCGCCGGGCGGACACGACCCGGCCGCGAGCCTGGTGCCCACCACGGTGGTGGTCGCACCGGCCCGCGGCCGGGACGTACTGCGGGCGCAGGTGATCGAAGCCATCTCCGGGCTGAGCGCCTATCCGGAGAGCCACATCCATGAGGACCACGCCTTCGTGGGGGATCTGGGCTTCGACTCGATCATGATGACCGACCTGGTGAACGCGCTGGGACGCCGCTGGCCGGGCCTGACCGTGCGCACCGAGGACATCGCCGGGATCACCACGGTCGGTGATCTGGTAACCGTGCTGGCCCGACGCGCCGGATCCGCGGGCCTTCTCCCGGAGACGGCCGGCCCGCCGGCCCGGGGCTCGTCCGAAACGGCCGGCTCCGATCAGGCCGGCCTCGGGACCGGCATCGGGGCTGGTATCGGGGCTGGTATCGACGCGCGGCCGCGGAACTCTCACGGCCCCGCAGCCCAACCGCACCCGCGGGGCACGGGAAACGGGCTGCTCGACACCGCCGGCAACGGGGCCGGCCACCACCGGACGGACGGCTCTCGAGCGCACCCGGGCCCCGACAGCGCCGCCACCGACGTCACGTCCTTCCCCGAAGTGGTGGCGCTGCGCGAACGCCATGAGCTCGGCGGCCGGCTCGGCCTGCGCAGCCCGTACTTCCTGCTGCACGAGGGGAACGTCCGTGACCGCACGGTCGTGGCCGGCCGGGAGCTGGTGAGCTTCTCGACCTACAACTACCTGGGCCTGTCCGGACACTCGGAGGTCAACGCGGCGGTCAGCGAGTCGGTGGACCGTTACGGCTCCTCCGTCTCGGCCGCCCGCATCCTCTCCGGCGACCGGCCGCCGCACCGCGAACTGGAGGCGGAGCTCGCCACCCTGATCGGCGTGGAGGACTGCGTCGTCCTGGTCAGCGGGCACGCCACCAACGTCACGACGATCGGCCACCTCGTCGGGCCCGACGACCTGATCGTCCATGACGCGCTGGCCCACGACAGCATCCTGCAGGGGGCCCGGCTGTCCGGAGCGACCCGCCGGCCGTTCCCGCACAACGACGTCGCGGCTCTCGACGGACTGCTCGCGCAGGTACGCCATCGCTTCCGCCGGGTGCTGATCGTCGTCGAAGGCGTCTACAGCATGGACGGTGACATCGCGGACCTGCCCGAACTGATCCAGGTGCGCAACCGCCACGGCGCGCTGCTGATGGTCGACGAGGCACACAGCATCGGCGTGATCGGCGCGGCCGGCGGTGGGGTGGGCGAGCACTTCGATGTGGACCGCGGCGGTGTCGACGTGTGGATGGGCACCCTGTCGAAGTCGCTGGCCAGCTGCGGCGGGTATGTCGCCGGCCGCCGGGCCCTGGTGGGCTACCTGCGGTACACGCTGCCGGGCTTCGTCTACAGCGCCGGCCTGACGCCCCCGAACACGGCCGCGGCGCTGGCCGCGCTGCGGGTCATGCGGGGGGAGCCGGCCCGGCTGGCCCGGCTGCGCGACAACTCGGCCCTGTTCCTGCGCCTGGCCCGCGAGGCCGGCCTGAACACCGGGACGAGTGCCGGGACTCCGATCATCCCGTGCATCGTCGGCGACTCGATACGTAGCGTCCAGCTGGCCAACACGCTGTTCGAGCGCGGAATCAGCGTCAATCCGATCATGTATCCGGCGGTCGAGGAGCGCCTGTCCCGGCTGCGTTTCTTCATCACCAGCGAGCACACCCCCGAACAGATCGCGTGGACCGTCGAGACGCTGGCGGGCGAGCTGAACACCGCCGTGTCGTCCCAGCTGGTGGACGCCGGATGAGTGCCGTCCGCCGCGCCGGGCCAACGCTGGCGGACGCCCCGGCGGTCACGACGTCGCCCGTCCCGCGCACGACAGCCACCACCGCGCCGGCCGAGCCGTCTGGAACGGCCGAGCCGGCGGGGACGGCGGGGAGCGTCGTGAGGCGTGCTGTCATCGGCGGCCTTTTCCGCGGCGGACGGATCATCAGCGCCACCACGCTCGTCCTCGTCGTGGCCGTCACCACCTTCCTGGTCTGCGGGATGTCGGCGATCGGGCTCTTCACCCTCGCCACCGGCCCCGCCTTCTTCCCCGACGTCCTGCTCGATGCCCTGATCGGCGTTCTGCTCGGCCTCCTGATCATCCGTTTTGTCCCTGTCTCGACGCTCGCACGACCGTCCGGTGACCGGGGCCGACCGGTGTCCTGGCCACCGGAGGCCAGCCACAACCGCGGCGGCATCCGCGACCACACGGCCACGGAGCACGACGTGGACGGCGCTTCCCACGCCACCCGTCCCGCTCCCCAGCAGGTGCTTCCCGATCTGGCCGGCACGGGCCAGGCCAGCGTGGCCGACGCCATTTTCGATCATGGCAGTCGGTTCACCGACCAGCTGCGCGCCCTGGAACCGCTGTTCCACCGCGCTCCCAACGCCCACAACTGCCAGCCGTGGGCGCTGCGCTACCCGTCCGGCGCCATGGACACGGTCGAAGTGGGCTGGGACGGCCGGTACGAACTCGGCCCCAGCGACCCCGTCCGCCGTGACCTGCGCCTGTTGCTCGGCGCGTTCGTCGAGTCCTGCCTGGTCGTCTGCGGCGCCGAAGGAGTGGCGGCCCGCTTCGTCGCCGACCACGACGCGGCCGGCCGCCGCGTCGGCAGACTGGTGGCCGCGCCCGAACCAGCGCTCACCCCGTTCACCGTGGCGGACGTCGTCGCGCGGCGCACCTGGCGCGGACGCTGGGCCGACGAGCCGCTGCCGCCGGAGGTCACCGACGAACTCGTCGCGCTCACCGCCGCCGCCGGTGGACGGCTGGTCACGCTGGACTCCGCCGTCCTGTACCCACTGCTGCTGGAAGCCAGCCGCTGGTTCGTCGCGAACCGGGACATCCTGGCCGAGCTGCGGCAGTGGTCACGGCTGAGCAGCCGGCACCCCGACTATCAACGCGACGGCCTCAGCGACGTCGCGCTGGCCCTCACCCGGGTCGAGGTGTGGGGGCTGCGGACGGCGCTGCGCCGCAGGCACCCGCAACCGCGCCGTCACGGCCTGCGCAACGCGTTGGCCCAGGGGCAGGCCAGACCGTTCCGGGGCGGCGGCCCGGTGCTGGTGCTGCTGGTCCCGGCAGGCACTGACGCAGCCGGTGAGGTGGAGTTCGGACGGCTCGTCCAACGCCTGTGGCTGACGCTGACCCGCCAGGGGCTGGCCGCGCACCCGCAGTCCCACCTCATCGACTGCCCGACCACGCTCGGGTCGGTCCTGGCACTCACCTCGGCCGTGGCCGAACGGCCGCTGTGGATCGCGCGGGTCGGTCGGCCCGACCCGGAACGGCTCCGGCGCGTCCCGCTCTCGGCCCGTCGCGTCCGGACCTTCGGAAGGTAGCGTCCGGACGGCCGCGATCGTGCCCATCCGGGCACGGCGTGCCCTTGCTGGCTGGTCACGATCGCAGGACCATGTGCGTTGTGCTGCTCTTCGACGAAATTATCGCGATCTCCGACCCGGTCGAGCGCGCAGCGGTCGCTCACGATCTACTCTGGAACGATCATCCTCAGCGGGTGCGTCTGCGTACCGTTCATGGCCTGGCGATCCAGGAGGCGATCGGCCGGGGTCTGGCCGTCGAGGAGATAGCGGACCGGCTGCGAGTCCGGGTACCCGACCTGACCTGGATGAGCGAGCAGGCAACCTTCGGCCCGAGGGAGCGCACGGCCCCCGGCCCGGGCTGACGCTCCCCGGCTCCCGTCGTCTCGTCCTCCCGGGCGCACCGGCATCGCGTGGTCGTGCGCCCGGGCTGTCACGCGTCTGCCGCACGTCTGCCGCACGGCGTTCCGGCCTCGCCGGCGGCCGGTTTCGCCGGGCCCCGCCCGCGCGGCAGGCCCGTCCACGGTTGCCGGCCAGCATTCGTCCGGCTGTTCTTCACGCATTTTTTCCAATTTCCGGTCACGTCGTTTCCGCTGGCTATCGACGCTTCGTTGACGGCTCGCCTACATGCCGAATCACCGGTTCGTGCGGTTCCCGCCGGCATCGGTTCAGCACCGATTCATCGGAGAGTAATACCGTCCCGGCATTCTTCTATCCGGCGGCATCACCCGGCCCGCGCGAGGGCACGGGCGACACCCCCCGGCCCGCGCAAAGGCACAGGTGAATCGCGAAAGGCGTGGTGTGGACGGCCCCGGCGAGCCGGCGGCTGTCATGCCCGGCCACTGGGACGACCACGACAAGGAGGGGACCCGGTCATGAGTTCCGCCTCGGCATCGGACGCTCCCGCCGCACCGCTGGCGTTCGGCGCCTTCGATCCGGCTCGCCGGGCCGACCCCTATCCGAGCTATCGCGCCCTGCGCGCGGCGGATCCCTTCTACCGCGTCCCCCTGGGAGATGGCCAGGCCACCGTGCTGACGCGCTACCCCGACTGCGTGACCGCCCTGTCGGAAGCGGCCTGGGGACGCGGCGAGTCGGGGACCAACGCGTGGCGTCGCGCCGACGCGCTGGACGGCGGGCTGCGATCCTTCCTGCGGATGAACCCGCCCAGCCACACCCGGCTGCGCGGGCTGGTCAGCAAGGCGTTCACTCCCCGGGTGGTCGCCGCCTTCCAGCCACGGGTCACCTCCCTGGTCGACACGTTGATCGACGCAGCGCTCGCGCGGGGAGGCGAGATCGACCTGATCGACACGCTGGCCCGCCCGCTCCCGCTGCGCGTCATCTGTGACCTGCTGGGCGTGCCGGCGCGGGACGAGCAGACCTTCCGGGGCTGGGCCAACGACCTCACCCGCGGGATCGACCCGGACTACCTGCTCACCCCCGACGAGCTGGCCCGGCGCCGGACGTCCTCCCGCGAGTTCGACGCCTACTTCACCGAGCTGATCGCGCGGCGCCGAGCCCGCCCGGCCGGTGACCTGCTCAGCGAACTCGTGGCGGTGCAGGACCAGGGCGACGTGCTCAGCGAGAGTGAACTGCTGGAACTGTGCGCCCTGCTGCTGGTCGCCGGCTACGAGACAACGGTCAACCTGATCGGCAACGCCGTCCTGGCGCTGCTGCGCAACCCCGACCAGCTCGCCCTGCTACGTGCGGATCTCGACCTCATACCCTCCGCCATCGACGAGACGTTGCGCTACGACCCGCCCATCCAGCTCGTCGGCCGGCTCGCCCTGCGGGACACCGAGATCGCCGGGCACGCGTTCCGCCAGGGCGAGATCATCGTCATCCTGAGCGCGGCGGCCCAGCGGGACCCGGACGTCTTCACGGATCCGGACCGTTTCGACATCACCCGCTACGCCGGCGCCGCTCCCGCGCACCGGCACCTCGGTTTCGGGCTGGGCATCCACTACTGCCTCGGCGCGCCGCTCGCCCGGCTGGAGGCACGGATCGCCCTGCGGGCACTCATCCAGCGTGCCCCGGGGCTCACCCTGGCCGCGGACCCGCCACCCTACCGGCCGCACCTGACCGTACGCAGCCTCGCGGCCCTGCCCGTCCGGCTGTCCTGAGCCGGTCAGGCAGAACCGGCCTGGTCTGACGACCGGCCGGCTGCGCTCGCGGCCGTGAGCGTGGGCGCCGGTGTGGTCGGGTGCGACCAGCCGAAGCGGAGGACGCCGGCGGCCACGGCCGGGCGCAGCAGCGCTGTCGGGGCGTCCACCAGGTTCAGCGTGTTCATCAGGGCGCGCGCCACCGTGGCGTTCTGATGCGCGGCGACCTGCACCCGTTCCGCGTACGGGCCCACCAGCCGGTCACGCAGGCCGCGCCGCCCCTGGACGCCGGGATAGCACAGATCGGCTCCGTTGGCCATGTCCCACGCAACGTCCACGAGGCGGCCGGCCTGCCGGTAGAAACGGGCCGGCAGATCCGGGCCGGCGGCCCGCAGGCAGTCCCGCAGCGCCCACGCCTGCTGGGCCGCCACGGTCATTCCCTGGGCGTAGAGCGGGTTGAAGCTGCATATCGCGTCACCGATGACGAGGAATCCGGTGGGCGGATTCTTCACCCGCTCGTAGTATCGCCGCAGCGAACTGGCGAAACGGTGGGGCACCGGGTCGCCCAACGCCTCGGTCGACGTGACCAGGTCGTAGATGTCGGGTACGGGCAGGGTTCGGGCGAACGCCTCGAATCCCTCGGGATCCGTCGGCGGATGGTCACCGAGCATTCCGGCGAGCGTGACGTGCCAGCGGCCGCCCTCCAGCGCGACGGCACCGCCGCCACGGAATCCGGGCATGGTCGAGACTATGACCGAACGCTGACCGTCGAGATGCTCGGGACGGTGCCGGTAGAAACGCGACGCGTATCCGAGATCCACGTCGGTCCGCCGCTCGGGCGGGGCGGGCAGTTCCAAGGCGGCCAGCCAGTCCGGGCCGCGGGAGGCCCGGCCGGTCGCGTCCACCACCAGGTCCGCGTGGACAACTCCGATACCGACACCGCGGGATTGCCGGGCGACATGCACCCCGATGATCCGGTCGGGCGCCTCCGGCGCGGCGACCAGCCCGGTCGCGGACGTCCGCTGGACGAACTCCACGCCGGGGATCGCCCGCAGCCTCGCCCGCAGGACGTCCTCCAGCAGCCCCCTGCTGGCAAGCACCGAGGTCAGCCCGGTCGGGGTCGAGCGAACCCGCAGCCCCCGCAGGTACCAGCGGGAACCCACCAGCGTCTCGATCGTGGACGCGCCCCGCTGGGTGAGCTCCGTGGTCAGCCCGGGGAACAGCTCCTCCATGATCTGGCGTCCGCGGTCGAGCAGCCCGTGCAGGTGCCGGCCCTGGGGCACGCCACGGCGGGAGTCGCCGTGGGGACCGCCGTCGAGGAACACGTCCCGTTCCAGCACCGTGACCCGCTCGAAGGTCTCCGAGAGCACCCGGGCGGCCAGCAGCCCGGCCATGCCGGCGCCGAGGACGACCGCGTGGCCACGGCCGTCTTCGGCCGCCCGCGGATGTGACGGCCGGCCGGGCCATGGTTCCAGGGAATCCCCGTCAACTGGGGGAACCACGGGGTCGGGGTGTGATTCCCTGGCTGGCGTCGGGAGCACCGCGCCGTTGTCCATCACGCCTCCCGTGGCTGCCAGACGCTCGCCGTCACGTATTCCCGGACGGTGTGGCCCGGCTGTACCGAAAACTTTCCCAAGGCTCGTCCGCGCACCATGGACAAGCCGCCGCCAACCAGCTGACCCGGCGATTCCGAGCGCCTTGCCACCAATATCCTGGAGGCAGCGCCGCTCTGACGTCAACCAGGCCGGCGATGACTGACAAAAATGGTTGCCGGCCTCCGCCAGCCGCTGTCAGAGAAGCACAGTAACCGCAGTTCGCAGGCTTGACAACACCTCACCAAGCAGCCCTTGGGACGGCCACACCGATATTTTGTACGCCCCCGGCCACCATCAGTGAATCCAATTGTTCCATTCGACGTCCCAATAGCTGGAGCAACAGAATCACGGCCACCTCAGGGGCGTCTTGTTCTCGCCCCGAAATGTAAACTCGCCGTTTACCGAACCGCCGGCCGGACGTGCTGGAATACCGTCCCACCGGGCGGTCCGGTGTGCTCGGCGCATGCGTTACCGGCGCCGGGCACATCCGCCGGTGCGGCCCCCGTGGCCGAAGACAACCAGTGACGGCGGCACCGAAGAATCGCGAGAGGGAGCCGACATGGACGTGGCGACAACCCAGGCGGCAACGGCCCAGGGGGGCCGGGGAAGCCAGGCGACGACGCCCGTCAGCCCCGTCACGCCATCCCTGCTGGACGAGCTGTTCGACCCTGCGAACCGGGCCGACCCGTACTCCCGGTACGACCACCTGCGTGACGCCGCCCCCCTGCACATGTCGGACTTCGGGCTGCACGTGGCGACCCGTTACGTCGACTGCGTCAAGATCCTGCAGAGCGCGGACTGGGGGCACGACAAGGAGGCGGAGCAACTGCACCCGACCATCCCGGCGTCGGCCTTCCCGGACACCTTCCTGTGGATGGAGCCGCCCGACCACACCCGGCTACGCGGCCTGGTCACCAAGGGCTTCACCGCACGCCGGGTGGCCGGCCTGCGGCCACGTATCGAGGAACTCGTCGACGAACTGATCGACGCCGCGCTCGACGCCGGCGAGTTCGACTTCATCGAGACGGTCGCCTACCCGCTGCCACTCACCATGATCTGCGAGATCCTGGGCGTGCCCACCGAGGACCACCCGCTGGTGCAGAAGTGGTCGCAGGCGCTTTCCCGCGCGTTCGACCCGGACCTCCACATGACCCCCGAAGCGCTCGCCGCCCGTAACGCGGCGCTGCCGGAGTTCGCCGGCTACTTCCGCCAACTCGTCGACGAACGGCGCCGGCACCCCGGGGACGACCTGATCAGCTCCCTGGCCGCGGTGGAGGACCATGGCGACCGGCTCACCGCGGACGAACTGCTCGGCACCTGCATCACCCTCATCATCGCCGGCCACGAGACGACCGTGAACCTGGTCGGCAACGGCGCCCTCGCCCTGCTGCGCCACCCCGACCAGCTCGACCTGCTGCGCCAGCGGCCGGAGCTGATCCCCCGGGCCGTCGACGAGCTGCTCCGCTACGACTCGCCCATCCACATGAACACCCGGGCCGCCAAGCGGGAGCTGGTGGTCGGTGGCCGGACCTTCGCCCCCGGCGAGGGCGTGGTCGCCCTGATCGCCTGCGCGAACCGCGACCCGGCCGCCTACGACGAGCCGGACCGGCTCGACGTCACCCGCTTCCACGGCGACCGGCCGGTCTCCCGTCACCTGTCCTTCAGCCTCGGCCACCACTACTGCCTGGGCGCGCCGCTCGCCCTACTGGAGATGGAGATCTTCCTGGCCGCGTGGGTGGACCGCGTCGGTACCGCCGAGATCCTCACCGACAGGCCGACGTACAAGCCGAACATCCTCATCCGCGGCCTGGCGGACCTCCCGGTGCGTTTCCGGGCCCCGGAACGCTGAAACCGGCGGCCCCGGGGAATCGAGAGAAATCAAAGGGCCGAAAGGACGGACGGAAGAATGGAAGGAAGGCGAGGCAGAACGGCGGAGCGCCGGAACGCACCGGCCGAGGCAGGGCCCGGCACGGCGGAGCAGGCCCGGCCTCGGCCGGCGAGATGACCCGGGACGGCCATGGTGGCCGGTGGTGGTTACGCCGCCCGGCCCGGCGGAGTTCCGCCTCCAGGTAAGCGCGGCGGGACGGGTACGGTGGGTTGCGCCGCCGGGGCGCCCCGGCGTCCGTATACCGTATGACGATGTTCTCCGATGCCTGGTTCTCCGATGCCTGCGGCCCCCGCGCTGGTGGAGCCCTCTGATGGCCGGCCAGTCCAGGCGCGGCGGCAGTGGTGTGGCCCGCGGCGGCCAGGGCGGCCGCGCGGCCAAATCCGGCTCGCACCGTAAGGGTGCGTCGCTCGGTAGCGGGGGTCAGCGGCGAAAGGCCCTCGAGGGACGAGGCGCAACCCCGCCGGCGGAGATGCGTCCCGGTCACCCGGCCCAGCGCCGGGCCGCCGCCGCCGCGGCCGCGGCCGCGGCCGGCGAGGAGCGTCGACCCGGAGCGGCGCATACTGCCGACAAGAGCACCCGCCGTGACGATCGGAGTCGTGACGACCGAGGCCGTGACAACCGGCCGCGCGGCGCCGGGGCCGGGGCCCGTGACGACCGGGCCGGTGACGCCGGGCCCCGCGGCCCACGTGCGCCACG
>NZ_CAAAFS010000032.1:1978-7690 GCF_900634755.1 Protofrankia symbiont of Coriaria myrtifolia | reverse complement strand
GGCCCGCGGCGGCCCCCGTGCGCCACGGCAGGGCCGCCCGGCTGGATCCGCCTGGGCCGGCACGGCCCGCGCCGGGCGCTTCGCCAGCCGGGCGGACCGCGGCGAGCCCGAGGAGCTGGTGGTCGGCCGTAACGCGGTGGTCGAGGCGCTGCGGGCGGGTGTCCCCGCCTCCGTCCTCTACGTGGCCGCCGGGACCGAGTACGACGAACGCCTTGACGAGGCCCGCCGGCTGGCCCCGCGCGCCGGGGTGGCCGTCGCGGACGTCGCGCGCGGCGACCTGGACCGGCTATGCGGTTCCGCGCCGCACCAGGGGCTGGCGCTGTCGGTGCCACCGTTCCGGTACGCCCATCCTGACGATCTGCTCGCCCGCGCCCAGGAAGCGCCGCCCGGGCTGCTGGTGGCTCTGGACGGCGTGACCGACCCGCGTAACCTCGGCGCGGTCGTCCGGTCGGCGGCGGCGTTCGGCGCACACGGGGTCGTGGTGCCCGAACGGCGGGCGGCCGGCGTCACGGCGGCGGCCTGGAAGACGTCGGCCGGTGCCGCGGCCCGGCTGCCGGTGGCGCGGGCGACGAACCTGGTGCGCGCGCTGACCGGCTGGGCGCAGGCCGGCCTGTTCGTGGTGGGGCTCGCCGCGGACGGCGAGGTCAGCCTGGACGAGCTGGAGATGGCCTCCGACCCGCTCGTGCTGGTCGTCGGTTCGGAGGGCCGCGGCCTGTCGCGGCTGGTCGGGGAACGCTGCGATCTGACCGTGCGGATCCCGATGGCCGGGGATGTCGAGTCGCTCAACGCCGGTGTCGCCGCGGGCGTGGCGCTGGCCGAGATCGCCCGCCGCCGCCGGCTGGACGCGGCGGAGACGCACCCACGCTGACTCCCCCGGCGACAGCCCGCAAGCCGCAGGCAACACTCCGCAGGCAACACTGTTGGATCTCTGGCGGCTGGTGAGCCTCTGACAGTGCTGTGATCGTTGTGATTCTGATGCTGTTCCAGCAGCACCAGAATCACAACGATCATGCTGGCCGGGCTCAACCGGGCTCGGACCCGGCCGGCGCTGAAGTGGGCCGGCAGTGGTGGTCACCGCGCTACTGGCCGGCTGCCTGCGACCAGTGCGCCGCCGCGGCGGGCGTGGACGGCACGCCGGGTGTGGGCAGCACGGTCGGCGTGGGCGCTGCGGCTGGCGTGGGCGACGCGGCCGGCACAGGTGATGCGGTTGGTATGGGTGACGTGGCCGGCGTGGGCGGCACGGCTGGCGTGAGCGGGGCAGCTGGTGTCGCCGGTGCCGCTGATGTCGCCGGTGTGGAGCGTCCGGTCTCGTCGTCGAGGATGGCGACGGTCCGTTCGAGCAGGGAGCGGAACTCCTCCGACTCGGCGGGCGTGAAGACCGCGGTGAGACGCTGTTCGACCGCGAGGGCGACGGTGTCCGCCCGGTGCAGCAGCGTCCGGCCAGACGGGGTCAGCCGGCACTGGAAGACCTTCGCGTGGACGTCCGACTGCTCACGCACGACCAGCCCCTTCGCCTCGAGCGTGAGCAGCAGACTCGCCATCGACTGGGGCGTGACCATACATCGGCGGGCGAGCTGGGCGCCGGAAAGCCCCGGCGAGTCGGCAAGCGTGAGCAGCACCGTGTACTGCGGGACGGACAGGCCGACATCACGCAGCGCCCGGGTCTTCTCCCGGATGAGCGCCTGCTCGGCCCGCTTGATCGAGTGCCCGAGGCGGGATACGGCGACAGCGGACGATGGTTCGTCCCACTCCATTTCGTGGCCTCTCCTCTCGCATACCGCGTCTCGCATACCGTCGGTACCCCCGGGCGGATACGCCGACCACCACCGGATGGATACACCGACCAGCGGGCCCGGATATCCCGGGCCTGTCACGTCAGCGGCATGGAAATGGCGGCGCCAGCACTCTAATACTCCCTGCCCGTCCCCAACCGACGGCGGCACATAAACCGTCATCCGTGGTGACAGCGTAGATACGATGATGTGCCAGGTAGTTGTGACGGCGCGCTGGCCGGTCGGATCGCCAACCTACCGGAAACCCAAAACAATGGCTAGCGGACACCGGTGTGGGTGGATTCACACGGCGTGTGCGGCCTCACAAGAATCCGGCCGCGCCGGATCATGACGCTCTTCCGCGGTTAGCATGGCTTCTCACGCTTCAGCGAGGAGGCGGGCGAAAATGACTGTCAGGACGACGATGGCTGTCAATATGTTCGGGCCGGAACGCGGGCCGAGGTTCAGCAAGTTCTCCGAACTGGTCGCCGACGACCTCCGGGGCAGGATGGCGCGCGGCGAGGTCAGGCCTGGCGAGCATCTTCCGCCGGAGAGCGAGCTGATGGACGTATACGGTGTCGCGAGGCCGACAATGCGCGAGGCGCTGCGCATCCTCGAGTCCGAGTCCCTGATCGTTCTTCGGCGCGGCTCCCACCTGGGACCACTTGTTCAGGAGCCGGACACCCGGGTGCTCGCCCGGCAGACCGGCCTGCGGCTGCAGATGCAGGGCACCTCCGTCCGGGACCTGCTCGAGGCGCGGGCGGTGATAGAACCGGGAGCGGTGGCGCTGGCCGCGGCCCGCCGGAGCGGATCGGACCTGCGGGGCATGCGCGACTGCCTGCTGGCCGCGAGCCGGTCACGCGGCATTCTCGATTTCTCCCGGCCGTCCGCCGAATTCCGTATCCTGGTCGTGCGGTCATCCCACAACAGAACCCTCATTCTGATGGCGGAACTTGTGTCGGCCCTTCTCCGAAAGGAGCACGAAGCCGCCCTGCGGAACATTCCCGAGGCGGCCGGGCAGCAGTTCATCCGGCGGTCGCTCGCCCGCTACGAACGCCTGACCGACCTGATAGAAAACCAGGACGTACGAGGCGCCGTCGAATTCTGGCAGGACAACGGAACAACCGACACGGAACTCGAGACGGAACTCGAGACGGACAACGCCGCCCAACCGGGCCCGATGCTCGCGGTCTACTCCTGACCAAGCGGCTCGGGACGCGATTCCGGCGCGGCAGCCCCCATCCCTCACAACCGGGGACGCGTGGTCACCCACAGGCCGGGCGCATCCCCGGCCGGCACCTTGTCAACCCCCGGCAGCGTCAACCCTCGGCAGCGGCGCCGGTACGGCCGACAGCAGGTGGCAGAACGGTGACGCGACCGGCGTCCCAACGATCACTCGGCCCCGAGGCGCGTGATCATCCCCCGATGCCCTACGCTAGGGAGCGTCCTCGGACCGGCCGGCGTGGCGCAACTGGCAGCGCACTCGACTTGTAATCGAGCGGTTAGGGGTTCGAATCCCCTCGCCGGCTCCCTCCTGACCTGGGCTTTCGTCGTTGGCCTGGCCCCGAAGTGATCGTCATGTACCCAGTGGTGTACCCAGGCCATCTCCGCCGTCCGCTTCGCCCTCGCCCGGTTCGTCGGTGGCCTCTGCAGCCTCCTTGCTTTGATCATCTCCCATGACGAGGCCATCGAGACGCGCCACGGCGTCTTCCTGCGCCTCAGGTAGGACGTGGGCATACGTGTTCATGGTGAGGTTGATCGTGGAATGACCGAGCAATTCCATGATCACACGCATAGGGACGCCTTCGGCGACGAGGAGTGTCGCGAACGCGTGTCTAAGATCGTGAGGCCGCACCCACGGGAGCCCGGCCGCCGTGCGGATCGCGGTGAACCGTCGGTTGACGTTGCGTGGGTCCAGGGGTGTGCCGATCGCCGAGGCGAAGACAAGGTCATGATCGATCCAGTCCGGGCCGGCGGTGGCCATGGCGCCTTCCTGGGACCGGCGATGCTCCTTGAGAATCTCGACGAGAGAGCCCGACAGTGGCAGCGTCCGATGCGACCGAACGGTCTTGGCCGGCGTGAACATCAGCTTTCCGTTCGCGCGTTGCAACGTGCGTCGGACGTGCAGCGCCCCTGCGTCAAAGTCGATGTCGGCCCACCTCAGGCCGAGGATCTCCCCTCGCCACAGCCCCAACATCAGACCACATATGAAGATCGGTCCGTACGGGTCGTCGTGCATCGCCCGGCTGAGCGCCCGGACGTCATCGACGTGGAGGGTACGGACCCGCCGCAGTGGCACCGACGGTCCCTTGATCGCCTTCGCGACGTTGCGAGGCACCAGGTCGAGCCGGTGAGCGTCCGCGAGCGCGTTACGCAGCACCCCATGGATGAACTGGAGGCTTGCCGGTCGCCAGGTGGCGTGCTTGCCGTTGGGTCCGGTCCTCTGGGCGCGGAAGGGTCTGCCGGGGAGTGCGCCTACCAGAGGAACGGGAAAGAAATGGGGGAAGGGAGAAGAACCGCGCGGGTCAGCGCATGGCCGGGATGCGCGGCAGATCGCCGATTCCCGCTGGCAGCAGCGCCGACGTTCCAGGGATCGTCCGGAAAATCAGGGTGATATCGGCATCGCCGAAGGCTTCGGTGAACACGGTGTCCACCGGCACAGCACCGAGCGCCGAGCTCACGTCGACCGGGTCGGCACCCGGCCGGACGGTCACCGCGTAGTCACCGGAGTGGGACCGCTGAACGGTCACGAACGGCGGTTGGCTGGACGGGGTGCGCCACGGGCCATGGTCAGGCGGAATGATGGACACAGGTCTGCGCTCCTTGGACGAGAAGAGGTGCGGATCTAGGTCCCGGTGTGGTGTTCCAGCACCCACCGGGACCGCCTATTGGATCTTTCAGGATCGGGTCGTTGCGAAGCCTCCCGGGTGGACCACGAGCCAGCGCGTTGGTCCGGGTGGATTGCCGAACATCTGCGACCCGTCGCCCCTGCCTGACCGCGATCACGCCGCCGCCTCCCTGTCGGAGAGCCCACGGAGCCGATCGACGTAGGCAACGAGCGCCGCCCGCGGTATCCGCCGCGCCCGCCCGATCCGGACAGATTCGATCTGTTCGGCGTTGAGGAGCTCATAGACCGTTGTGCGGCTCACGCCCAGCAGATCAGCGGCTTCGGTCGGAGTGAGAAGGAGCTTGTTCACAGTTCCTCCGATGGTCAAGTCGCGGCGCCTGCCCGCTGCCGCGTTGATCACGTTCGAATCGGACCCCGTCGACCGTATGAGGTCACCGTCCGAGAAGCTTGCCGATAAACCGCGACGTTTCGTGACGTTCACGGAAGCGGCAAGATTTCCTCTGACCGTCGAGACGGGGAATGGTCGGGCAGGAGGACCCGCATGCTGTCGGCCAGGGTCTGTCCGAACAGCGATGATCAACCAGTGGCTCGCTTATGGCCGGGACTGACGCGGCGTAAACCCATCCCGTTCGCCGCCAGCGGCCAGCACTCGCCCAAGGAGCACAAAAGTCCGATTAGAGCGCTGACGAGGGATATCCCGTGAAACCGCCGTCACGCCGCGGCGCAAGACGGGCTAATGCCTCCATGGTGATTAACTCTGGCTAGGATCGCGTTGGTCACCGTCGGTGACCCCTTCGCTCGCGGTCGGCGTTTCCGTGCTGCGGAGGTGGATTCTCCCACAACGTGGAGGTCTCGGTGCTCGCACAATGGGCGAACACAAGAAAAAGTTCTTTCAGACAATGCGGTGAAGAGCGGGGGCGAGGAAGGCGGTTCCAGCCCTGGGCAATCCCGGTCATAGCGACCGGACTGTTCATAGCGGCCACGCCGACCCAGGCAACAGCCACTCCCCTCGATTCGCGGAACTCCTACGTCACCAACTTTGGCTCGGACAACGTGTCGGTGATCGACACTGACAGCAACACCGTCGTCGCC
>NZ_CAAAFS010000032.1:0-1728 GCF_900634755.1 Protofrankia symbiont of Coriaria myrtifolia | reverse complement strand
GCGACTCGGATAACGTGTCGGTGATCGACACTGACAGCAACACCGTCGTTGACACCATCCCCGTCGGCGACGGGCCTAATGGCGTGGCGATCACTAGGGGTTTGTTCGATTCCCGTGCCTACGTCGGCAACGGCTCCTCGGATAACGTGTCGGTGATCGACACTGACAGCAACACCGTCGTTGACACCATCCCCGTCGGCGACGGGCCCTTTGGTGTTGCGATCGGGAAGTAACACGCAGCGTTCGGTCGGTTTTTGAAAGCAACCGCTGACAGCAACGTGAGCGGATGCAGCCGACGGCGAACGACGGAGGTCCGCCGACCTGAGACCGGGCAAAGGTCGGCGGACCTCTACAAACATTACAAGCGTGACTTTAGTCCGAACTTACGGAGGGCGATCATGGATGTAGCATCCTGACCAGGGAAAACGGCTCAGGGAGCGCAAATTTAGTGTCCACCAACGGTCTGCTACGCTACGTCGAGATCAGCCCGTTCGTAGTCACGCCCCGTCGAAGTCGAGGGCTGTAGACACGAGCTTTCGGGCCGTCCCCGTAAAACCGCAGATCACAGCCCCTTTCCGCAACCAAGATCACGCAAGTTCGGTTCAGTCCACGGGTTTGGTCCCCGATCGCCAGGACATGCCAGGCCGCATCGGAAGGCCGCGTCGCTTCCGCTCCTCGGCGCGCCAGGCGCGCCCGCGGTGCGGGTCGGCTTGCCGCCGGACACGACGGTTCAAGCGACCAGTCGCACTGTTGTACCCAGTGGTGTACCCGAGCCGGCGGACGTCCGTGGAAAGACACGAACGCTGGTGGATGCGCACCGCAGGTCAGCGGACGTCCACAGACATCAGTGGACGAGCTGCCTTGCTCTTGTAATCGAGCGGTTAGGGGTTCGAATCCCCTCGCCGGCTCCCTCCTGACCAGGACATCTGTGGTTGCTTCGGTCGCGGAGTGATCTGGGCTCGGCTGGTCACGGCCGGATCGACCATCTCGTCTTGCCGGGGTCGCTCGTCACGGGAGGGCCGAAGGCTGTGGGGCGAGGTGGCGGAACGCCGTACGAGACCACGGCCGCGTCGTCGGTTGGTTGACCCGCTCCCACGCCGGCCGGTGACCGGCCAGCGTGGGAGCGGACCGAATACACGGATCGAATGTGCGTCAGCGCGGAAGCGGCTTGTAGAAGACCAGGCCGTTGCCCTTGTTGTCGTACACCACGGCGCGGCGCTCGTGAGCGTCGTCGTAGGGGCCTTTCACGATGCCACCGCCGTTCTCCTCGATCGCTCTGGCCGCGCCGTCGACGTCGTCGGTCTTGATGCCCACGACGACCTGGCCGTGGATGGGGTGATCGATCGCTGTGGCCAGGGCAAGGGTCACCGAACCGCCGTCGAGGGCCGCGAAGTGGGCGCCGTCGCGGAACTTCAGCGGGAAGCCGAGGGTCTCGGTGTAGAACTTGATCGACTCCTCAAGATCGTCCGTCGACAGGACGATCATCCGTACTTGCCGGTCGCTCACGGGTACCTCCTGTGACTGGATCGGTTCCGGACCCGCACCCGGGACAGCGCCGAATCGGTGGGGTTCGCGGGTTCCGCGACTGTGAGTGCATCAACAACCTAGACCCTGTCAGCCGCAGCGGAGACGAAGTTTCGGACCACGTCCAGCAGCCGGGAGGCCCGCGTGCCCGGCGACGGGGGAACGTCCTTCGCTGACCCGCCCGCACTGACCGCCCGGCCGTCT
>NZ_CAAAFS010000031.1:0-30207 GCF_900634755.1 Protofrankia symbiont of Coriaria myrtifolia | reverse complement strand
GGTCGAGGTTGCGCGGGATGCGGGAGCTGGGAGAACAGCGGCGGTCAGTGCGGGTCGTCGTAAGGTGACCCATGTGAGGAGACATATTGCGTTTGAGCGTCTGCACAACTTCCGGGATCTGGGTGGCTACTGGGCCGCTGATGGCCGCACGGTGCGCTGGGGTCGGCTGTTTCGTTCCGACTCGCTGGGTAAGCTGCGGGGCCAGGACTGGGATCGTTTCCTCGCCCTGGATATCCGTACCGTAATCGACCTTCGATATCCCTGGGAGATCAAACGCAGTGGACGCGTCCCGCACTATCAGGAGCTGTCCTACCACAACCTGAGTATCGAGCATCAGCCGTATAACCAGGCAGGCCTAGACTCGGACGTCGAGCCCGCCCGTTTCCTGGCCGACAGGTACACCGAAATCGCCCACGACGGCATCAAGGAGCTGCGGCGTGCATTGAATGTCATTGCCGACAGCACCACTCCGCTGGTCTTCCACTGCCACTCCGGCAAAGATCGCACCGGTCTGCTGGCCATGCTGGTTCTTGCTCTGCTCGGGGTACACGAGGACGACATCGTCGCCGATTTTACCTTGACCGAGCTAGCCACCGAACGCCTGGTCGCTGAATGGCACGCTGATTACCCCGACCTGACTCTCAGGTGGCCCGCCTACGGCCGCGCCCCTGCTGAGATCATGCGGTTCTTCCTAGCCGACCTGATTACGCGGTACGGGTCGGTGTATGGCTATGCCGCTGAGCAACTCGACGTTGACGACGGCCTGGTGACAGCACTTCGCAGACAGCTATTGCATCCCTGAATCTGTCCCGCGAACCCGCAACCTGTGGGGGAAATTAAATATCGCCGTCCGTTACAGCACGCCTTATCGTCCGCGACTGAGATCGTTGCGCTGTATTTTGGAGGGAGGACGGGGCTGCGGGGAAGAATCTGAATCAGTACGGCTGGGGTTGTTCCGGAGACTGCGGGGAAAGGCAAGCGCAGTAATAGTCGCAGGAACGGTCGGGGATGAAGACTCAAGCGCGGCCCCTTGTGAATTGAGCGGAGCGGTGATCCTGGATCTGGGGGTACGCCAGGCCATGGAGGTGTCGGGGAGGTGGATGATCCAGTCAGTGTCACGGAAGTGGGAGGAGAGAGCGCGGCCGAGCCGGGTCGCGTCGAACGGTCCGCTGGATTCGAAGACGCCCAGGGACAACGGCCTGGGCGAACGCCCAGATGTGGCGGGAACTGGAGAAGCCCACCCCCGACCCCACGGCGGTGGCGAAATGGCGAGAGCAAGTCGATAGCAGCATGTCCTCGCGGCTCTCCAGACGAGAGACGGCGGCCTGGCCGACCCCGAGCTTCTTGGCGACCTCAGCCTGCGTCATCTGCGCGGCTTTGCGGATCATCGCGAGGTTCATTCGTGTGGGCCCGGTCCGTCTCCGCCGCCTCGTGCGCCTTGGCGACGTCGGCGGCAAGCTGGGGGTCGGACAGCAGCCGGTCAAGATGGTCGTTACCGCGGACGAACCTCGACTGGCCCGGGCTGGTGTCCTCTGCCATGGCTTCTCCTCGAAGGATGTCTCACGCTTCCACTGGTCGATCATCGGATCGGCGCGGACGGTCACCCCTCATGCCACTCTCGGAACGAGAGCACACGCGCGGGTCAGATGACCGGGGCGTTTTCGGGGAGGGGGTCGGGGACGCGGACGGCGAGGAAAGTCGCCTCGCGGCGGAAGCGGAAGCCCAGCGAGAGGTACAGCCGGATCGCGTTGGTGTTGGTCGCGACCGCGTGCAGGAACGGGGTTTCGCCGCGTTCGCGGATGCCGGCGGCCACCGCGCGCACCAACCGGCCTCCCAGCCCCTGGCTGCGGAAGGCGGGATCGGTGCAGACCGCGCTGACCTCCGTCCAGCCGGGTGGGTGCAGCCGCTCGCCAGCCATCGCCACGAGCGCGCCGTTGCGGCGGATGCCCAGGTAGGTGCCCAGTTCGATGGTGCGGGGCAGGAACGGGCCGGGTTTGGTGGCGGCGACCAGGGCAAGCATCTCCGGCACGTCCGACGGCTGGAGCCGGACGGCTTCGTCGTCGGGCGCGGCGGCGAGACCGTCGCCGACAAGCTGCACCCCGGCACCGCGCCTGACCACTTCCCACCCCCGTGGTGGCGGCACCGACACCCCGGCGAGCGGGACCAGCGCCCCCGGGCCGGCAAGGGCCGCCATGTCGTTCCAGTCGGCGGCGTCGGGCTGTTCGGGCAGTGCCACGAACGGGGAGACGTCGACCGGGTAGCGCAGCACGTTGCCACGCCGTTCGGCGAGATGCGCGTGCGCCCCGGTCAGCGACCAGCGGGCGGGGTTGTCCAGTGGATGCCGCTGGTCCGGGTCCTGCCGGCTGGCGGGGATGCGGCTCAACGGCGCTGCCACTCCTGGGCCAGCAGCTGGTAGGAGCGGACCCGGTCCGCATGGTCGTGGGTGATCGTGGTGATGATCAGCTCGTCGGCGCCGGTGGCGTCGCGCAGCTGCTCCAGTTGGTCCGCGACCTGCCCCGGCGAGCCGACGAACTGGGTCTCGACACGGTCTGCGACCAGCTCGCGGTCGGCGTCGCTCCACACGTGCCGGCGTGCCTCCTGCGGGGTCGGGAACGGGATGGCCCCCAGCGCGGTGCGGATGCTGTGCACCCACAGCCCGTAACCGGCGGCCAGCTCCCGCGCGGTGGCGGTGTCCTCGGCCACGACGACGTCGGCCGAGACGCTGACATAGGGCCGCTCAAGCTCGGCGGACGGGCGGAACGCGGCCCGGTAGCCCTCGGCGGCCTCCAACACGGTGGCAGGGCTGACGTGGTAATTCGCGGCGAAGCGCAGCCCTCTCTCCCCCGCGACGGTCGCGCTCTCACCCCCGCTGCTGCCGAGGATCCAGACCTGCACCTGCGCGCCCTCCCCGGGGACCACGTGAGCCTGTTCGCCCTCAGCGGAACGGTAGGTGCCGGCCAGCAGGGCAAGGACATCGCCGATCTGCTCAGTGTAGTTCTGCGACTGCGCGCCGGGGAGCTGCAGGAGCCCCTTCTGCAGCTCGAAGCGCGGCGAGTTGAGCAGATGCTCGAAGGAGAACCGGTGTGGGACGCGCAGCCCGTTGGGCGCGCGTCCGTCCACGACGGCTGTGCCGGCGCCGAGCAGGGCCGGCTCACGCTTCACCTCGTTCGGACGCCCGCCGGAACGACCCAGGCCAAGGTCGAGACGCCCGGGGTGCAGGGCGTCGATGAGCCCGAACTCCTCCACCGTCGACAGGGCGGTGCGATGCCCGAGCTGGACGGCGCCGGAGCCGAGCCGGATCGTCGAGGTGGCCGAGGCCGTCAGCGCCAGCAGGACCGCCGGCGAGGTGCCGGCCACGCCGGGGTTGAGGTGGTGTTCGGCGAACCAGTACCGGGCGTAGCCGAACCGCTCGGCCCGCTGGGCGAGATCGATGCTGTTGCGCAGCGCCTGCGCCGCGGTCGATCCGGCGGGGATCGGGACGAGGTCCAGGACGGCGAGCGGAGTCGTGACCATGACAGGCTTCCTTACTCATAGACACGGCCTAGACGGCGGCGGGCGCGGGTCCGTCCACGGTCGGTAACGATGCGGCGGATGACGATGCGTTCGGTGACGACGGCGACGACGAGGACGGCTGAGACGACGAGGAGAGCGGGGCGGACGGGGACGGCTCGGCGAGCACCGGGGCCCACGGCCAGGGCGGGTCCGGGATCTCGCGGCGCAGCACCGGGGCGATGTCGGACTGGAACAGCTCCAGGCTGGCGCGGTGCTGGGCGTCGGTGAGGCCGCCGGCGTCGGCGTGCAGGTGCAGCACGCTGTGCCCGAACCGCTCGTGGTAACGGTGCACCTTCTCGATGACCTGCTGCGGGCTGCCGATCAGCGCGGAGCTGCGTTCGACGAAGTCCTCCAGCGTCGGGAACACCGGTTCCACATCGAGCCGCCGCTGGAAGGCGAGATACCCCTCGAACACCGGCCGGTAGGCGGCGATGGCGTCCTGGGAGTTGCGTTCCGCGTAGTAGCCGGCCGTGCCGGCACCGACCGCCGCCAGCGCCGGGTCGTGGCCGTAATGCTCCCACCGCTCACGGTAGTACTGGACCAGTTCGGCGTACGGCTCGATCGGGTTGGTGACGTTGGCCGAGAACAGCGGGTCCCCGTAGCGGGCGGCCAGATCGACCGACTCCCTGCTGGTGGCGCTGCCGTGCCAGACGCGGATCGGCTGTTGCAGCGGCCGGGGCCAGACCTCGGCGTCCCGCAGCACCGGGCGGAACCGTGGGTCGGCGGTGATCCTGTCCTCGCGCCAGATCCGGCGGAAGAGCTCGTAGGACTCGGCGTTGCGGTCCCACTGGTCGTCGGGGGTGACGTGGAACAGCTCCCGCTGGGCGGCGCCGTTGCCCTTACCGATGATCAGCTCCAGCCGTCCGCCGGAGAGGTGGTCGAGGGTGGCGTAGTCCTCGTACGCCCGCACCGGGTCGAGCAGGCTCAGCGTGGTGACGGCGGTGAACAGCCGGATCCGGCTGGTGAGCGCGGCCAGGTGGCTGAGCACCACCGGCGGGGAGGAGGAGATGAACGGTCGTTCGTGCCGTTCGCCCACCCCGAAGCCGTCAAAGCCGAGTTCCTCGGCCAGCAGCGCGTTGTCGATCACCTCGCGGAACCGGTCGGCGGTCGACTTCCGCGCCCCGGTGACCGGGTTCGGGGCATGCACGATCAGGGTGATGGTCAGGAACTTCACGACACGGCCCTCGCCGCCGACCCCGGCCCGGCAGCGGACGCACCGGGCGCGTCGGACGTGCCTGACACGGCGGGGACGAGCGGCGCAAGACCGAGATGGTCACGCAAGGTAACGCCTTCGTACTCGGTGCGGAACACGCCCCGTTCCTGCAGCAGCGGGACCACGGTGTCGACGAAGCCGTCCAGCCCGCCGGGGGTGACGTGCGGGACGAGAATGAACCCGTCGCTGGCGTCGGCCTGCACAAGATCGTTGATCGCGCTGGCCACCGTCGCAGGGGAGCCGACGAACGTCTGCCGCCCGGTGACCTCGATGATCAGTTCTCGGGTGGAGAGGTTCTTCGCCTCGGCGAGCTGGCGCCACTGGTTCGCGGTGGCCAGCCTGTCCCCGAACATGCGCACGCTGGCCCGGCCGCGGGCGACCGTGTGCTCCCCGGGATCGGGGTCGACGGCGGGCAGCGGCCCGTCCGGGTCGTGGTCGGAGAGGTCACGGTTCCACAGCTGCTCGAGGAACTGGATCGCCGTGCCACCACTGACCTGCTGGAGCCGGACCTCGTGCGCGATCTCGGCGGCCTCGGCGTCGGTGTCGCCGAGCACGAACGTCGCCGCGGGCAGGATCAGCAACTGGTCGCGGGCACGGCCATAGCGGGCCAGCCGTCTCTTGACGTCGGCGTAGAACGCCTGCCCGGCCTCCAGGGCGCCGTGCCGACTGAAGATCGCGTCCGCGCCTGAGGCGGCGAACTCCCGCCCCTCGTCGGAGTCGCCCGCCTGGAAGATGACGGGACGTCCCTGCGGGCTGCGCGGGACGTTGAACTGGCCGGCGATGTCGAAATGCGCGTCACGGTGGGTGAACCTGCCCGGGTGCGGGTCGCGCAGGAACACCCCGGTCTCCCCGTCGGCGACGATCTCGTCACCACGCCAGGAGTCGAACAGCGCCCAGGCCGTCCGCAGGAACGTCCTGGCCCGCGCGTAACGCTGATCTTCGGGCAGGAAGCCGCCGCGGCGGAAGTTCTCGCCGGTGAAGGCGTCCCAGGAGGTGACCACGTTCCACGCCGCCCGGCCGCCGGAAAGATGGTCGAGGCTGGCGAACTGCCGCGCCACCTCGTAGGGCTCGTTGAACGTGGAGTTGATCGTGCCGGCCAGGCCGAGCCGGTCGGTGACCGCGGCGAGCGCGGCCAGCACCGTGAAGGTGTCCGGCCGGCCCACCACGTCGAGGTCGTGGATCAGCCCGTTCTGCTCGCGTAGCCGCAGCCCCTCGGCAAGGAAGAGGAAATCGAACTTTCCGCGTTCGGCGGTCCGCGCGAAATGGACGAAAGAGCCGAATTCGATATGACTGCCCGCCGCCGGATCACTCCACACGGTGGTGTTGTTGACGCCTGGAAAGTGCGCGGCGAGATGGATCTGCTTGATCGGCCTGCTCATCGTCCGATACCCCTTTCAGACGGTTGCCAGCGCGGCCGTGGGCCGGCGGCGCGGCGGTGTCAACACGAGCGGCGCTGTCAGCGCGAGCGGGAACAGGCCCATCCGGTCACGACGCGCGGGAGCCGGTAGGGTCGGCGGCGACAGACCAGGTCGGGCGCGGCGGATCGTCAAGTGCGGCGGATCGTCGGGTACGACGGGCCCGAACTGGATCCGGGCCGGACCCGATCAGGTCGGGCGGACAGCGCGTATGTCAGAAATGCTCAGGTCAGCGGGGCTCGGGTCAGGGTGGACAGAGCGCGCCGGCGACACGGCACAGATCGATGTGCCGGCGCAGAAACGAACTGATCACACCACGTCGTGACCCGGATATGCGGACGGCAGACGGGCCTGGGATCAGCCGCATGCGCCGCCACCTCCTGTCGATCGATACTTCCCGCCGATCGATGCCCGGCCGGCCCTGCCCGACGCCCGGCCCGTGGACCGAAACGCCCAGCCGGCCCCACGTCTTCGGGGCGCCCGCCGCGAGGGAGGCTGCCAGCCGGCGAGCCTCGCCGGCCAGCGAGGCCACAGCCCGCCGCCGACACTCATGACCTTTCTCGAAGGTACCACCGTGAGCCACCGGCAACGCCTATTTCCCATCGATATACTCGGCATTGTTTGATCATTCGATTCTGATCAATTATCTTGATCGATTATTTTGATCGATCGCCTTGATCAATTACCTTGATCGCCCGTGCTTGATCGCCCGCGCGGAATACGAGAGCCGCGGACATGCGGCCGAATCGATTTCCGCCGGGCACGGCTGACGGAAGATCGGATCGGCGGATGACCACAATGACCGCACACGCCCCGAACGCCCGCCCGAACGTGGTCGTACTATGACCACGCGCTACCACTGGTTCCTGCCAACCGGGGGTGACGGCCGGAGCCTGGCCTCCGGAGTGCACGGGCTCGGCATCGGCGGGGTGCTGGAACCCGCCCGCGCCGGCCGGCCCGCGTCACTGACCTACCTCACCCAGCTGGCGCAGGCCGTCGACTCGCTCGGCTACGAGGCGGTGCTGACCCCGACCGGCGCGCACTGCGCCGACGCCTGGGTCGTGTGACGGCGGCGCTGATCGCGCAGACCCGCCGATTGAAGTTCCTCGTCGCGTTCCGTCCCGGCCTGATCGAACCGGCGCTGGCCGCCCACATGGCCGCGACCTTCCAACAGCTCTCGGACGGCCGGCTGCAGCTCAACGTCGTCACCGGCAGCAGCGGTGCCGAGCAGCGCGCCTACGGCGACCAGCTCGACCACGACGCCCGCTACGCGCGGGCCGAGGAGTTCCTGCGGATCGTGCGCCGACTGTGGAGCGGCGCCGAGTTCGACCACCACGGCACGTTCTACGATCTTGAGAATGCCGTGCTGCGCGACCCGCCGACTCCACTGCCAGAGGTCTACCTGGGCGGCTCGTCCGAGGCCGCGATGGCCGTCGCGGCCCGGCAGGCCGAGGTCTACCTGAGCTGGGGCGAGCCGCCGGCCCTGCTTGCCGAGAAGATCGACCGGGTGCGTGAGCTGGCCGCGGAACAGGGCCGGCGGCTACGGTTCGGCCTGCGCATCCACGTCGTCACCCGGGATACCGCCGACCGGGCGTGGGCCGACGCCGACCGGCTCATCGCCGGCCTGGACGACGCCGCGATCTCCGCCGGGCAGCGACGGCTGCGCACCCTGGAGTCGGTGGGCCAGCGGCGGATGCTCGACCTGCACGGCGGCTCGCGCGACCGGCTGGTCGTGGGGCCGAACCTGTGGGCGGGCATCGGCCTGGTGCGCGGCGGCGCCGGCACCGCCCTGGTCGGCAGCCACGAGGAGGTCGCCGAGCGGATCGCCGAGTACCGCGCCGTCGGCGTCGAGGAGTTCGTCCTGTCGGGCTACCCGCACCTGGAGGAGGCCTACGCCTTCGCCGAGGGTGTGCGTCCGCTGCTGGGCGAAGCGGCCTGACGCTGTTGCGACCATCTGGGGATCGCCTCCAGCAGCGCGCGGGTGTAGTCGTGCCGGGGGCTGGTGAACAGGTCGTCCGTCGGGCCGGTCTCCACGATCTGCCCGGCCCGCATCACCGCCACCCGGTGGGCGATCTGCCGCACGACGGCCAGGTCGTGTGAGATGAACAGATAGGCCACGCCGGTGTCGGCCTGCAGTTCGGCGAGCAGTTCGAGGACCTGCGCCTGCACGGACGCGTCCAGGGCGGAGACGGGCTCGTCGCAGACGACGAGCTGGGGTGCCAGCGCCAGCGCGCGGGCGATCGCGACCCGCTGCCGCTGCCCACCGGAAAGCTCGGCGGGTCTGCGTTCGAGGACCGAGGCCGGCAGCGCGACCCGGTCGAGCAGGTCCCGGGCGCGGGCGGTGCGGGAAGCCCGGTCGCCGACCCCGAACGCGCGCAACGGTTCAGCGATCACCTCTTTGATCGAGAACCGTGGGTCGAGGGACGCGTAGGGGTTCTGGTAGATGATCTGAGCCTGCCGGCGCAGCCGCCGCAGCCGCGCTCCCCTGGCGGCCGTGACGTCGTCACCGTCCAGCACGATCCGGCCGGCGGTCGGATCCACCAGGCGCAGGACGAGGCGGGCGGTGGTGGACTTGCCCGAACCCGACTCACCGACCAGGGCCAGCGTCTCGTGGCGGTTGACGGTGAAGCTGACGTCACTGACCGCGCGTAGCGTACGGGCGGAGCCGCCGGCCGTACGGGGCAGCGGGAACTCCTTGACGAGGTTGTCGACCACGACGAGTGGCTGCTCGGCGACGACCGAAGGTTCGACAGCTACCGAAGGTGACGTTCGGGCCCGCGGCACGGTATGCGCGGTGTGTACGACGGCGAGGCTCGGGGCGCTGTGCAGCAGTTGCTGGGTGTAGGGGTCGCGGGGGCTGTCGAGAATCTGGGCTGTGGGCCCGCTCTCCACGATCCGGCCCTGCGACATCACCGCGATGCGTTGCGCGCGGTCCGCGGCGACACCGAGGTCATGGGTGACGAGCAGGACGGCGGTGCCGAGCTCGTCGGCCAGGTGCTGGATATGGTCGAGGATCAGCCGCTGCACGGTGATGTCCAGGGCGCTGGTCGGCTCGTCAGCAATGATCATCTTGGGTTGTGCCGCGATCGCGATGGCGATCAGCGCCCGCTGCCGCATGCCGCCGGACAGCTCGTGCGGATACTGCCGGGCACGGATCTCCGGTTCGGCGAGGCCGGCCCGCTCCAGCAGCGCGACCGCCTCCAGCGGAGCCGAACGACGGGTGGCCAGCCGATGGATGCGCAGCACCTCTGCCACCTGGACGCCGATCCGTTTCACCGGGTTGAGGGAGACGGTGGGGTCCTGCGGGACGAGCCCGATCCGGGCACCGCGGATGGCACGAAGTTCCCGCTCCGACAGGGCGGCGAGGTCGTGGCCGCCGAACCGGACGCTGCCGGCGTCGATGTGTCCCCCGGCCGGCAGCAGCCCGACGATCGCGTGCGCCAGCGTGCTCTTGCCCGAGCCGGACTCGCCGACCAGTGCGACGATCTCGCCCGGCTCGACGTCGAGGTCGACGCCCTGGACGGCGGGCAACGGCCCGGTGCGGGTGCGGTACGACACGGACAGCCCCCGGATCGCGAGCAGGCCCGCGCCGGTGCCGCCGTGACTGTCGGTACGGTGATCGGTCATCGTTGGTTGGCCCATTCTCCGTCCAGTGCGCGGGCGATGCGGTTGGTCGCCAGTACCGTCGCCGCCACGGTCAGGCCGGGCAGCGTCGACAGCCACCACGCGTTGGCCAGGTAGTTGCGGCCGTCGGAGACGAGCGTGCCCCACTCCGGCGCCGGCGGCGCGGCGCCGTAACCGAGGAAGCTCAGTGAGGACACCGCCAGCACCGCGGTCCCGAAGTCGAGCGTTGCCAGCACGATGACCGGCCCTGTCGCGTTGGGCAGCACATGCCGTCCGAGCACGCTGTACCAGCGTGTCCCCGACGAACGCGCGGCCTCGACGAAGACGGCCTGGCGCACCCTGAGCACCTCGGCGCGCATGACCCGGGCGAAGCTGGCCACGCTGGCGATCCCCACCGCGACGGCGACCTTCACCGTGCCGTATCCCAGCGCCGTCACCAGCGCCAGCGACAGGAACAGAGCCGGGATGGACAGCAGCACGTCGACGAAGCGCATCAGCACGTCCTCGACCCAGCGGCCGACGAATCCGGCGACCAGCCCGAGTGTCCCACCGACGACGAACGCGACCGCGACAGCGATCAGCGTCGCCTTCAGTGACAGCGCCGCCCCGTGCACGACCCGGGCGTAGGTGTCGCGGCCCAGTTCGTCGGTACCGAACCAGTGGTGGGCGCTGGGCGGCTGGAAGTTGTCGGCCGGCACCCCCAGCAGCGGGTCACGCCCGGTGAACAACGTCGGCCAGAACGCGGCCAGCGCCACCAGCGCCACCACGATCAGCGACAGCACCAGGCCGGGGCGGCGCAGGAAGAACCGCGACAGCCGCCGCACGTCCACGCCCAGCCGCGGGCCCGGCGTCGGCGCTGTTGCTTCGACCTGTGCTTCGAGCCCGGCCCGGGTGGCCGGGTCGGCGGCCAGTGACCGGCTCACGGGGTGCTCCTTCGCACGCTCACGCGGTACTCCTTCGCGCGGTGGCGGCTACCACGATCCGCGGGTCCAACAGCGGGTAGATCAGGTCGACGACCAGGTTGACCAGCACGAAGACCAGCGCGCCGAAGACGACGACCCCCTGCACCACCGGGATGTCCTGGATGGAGACCGCGGCGGCGGTAACCCGGCCGAGGCCGTTGCGGGCGAAGACCGTCTCGATCACGACGGCGTTGGCCATCAGCTGCCCGACCAGCAGACCGATGATCGTCAGTGCTGGCAGGGAGGCGTTACGCAACGCGTGGCCGAGGTGGATGCGGGCCCGTCCGGCGCCCTTGGCCCGGGCCGTCTGCACATATGGCTCGTCCAGCGTGGTGAGCAGGCTCTTGGCCAGCAGCTGCGCGACCATCGCGCCGGTGGGGATCGCCAGGGTGACCGCCGGCAGGATCAGGCCACGCAGCCCGTCGTTGCCGAAGGCCGGAAACAGCCGTATCCGGAAGGAGAACAGCTGGACGATCATCAGACCGATCCAGAACGTCGGGATCGACACTCCCAGTGACGGCAGCGACAGCAGGATCTGCCGCAGCCAGCGCTGCGAGGTGTAGGTCGCGAACAGGGCCAGCCCGCCGCCGAAGAGCGTCGCGAGCAGCAGCGCCATGCCGGTGAGCTGCAGCGTCTGCGGCAGCGCGTCGGCGATCACGGAGGTCACCGACCGACCGGTGGACACCGAGTTGCCGAAGTCACCGCGCAGCGCCCTGCCCAGATAGTCGGCTACTGCACCAGCACCGGCTTGTCGAACCCGTACTGTTTCTTCAGCTCGTCAAGCCGCGCCGGATCGACGACGGAGGAGTCCATCCCGGCGCCGGCCATCGCCGAGACCGGGTCGCCGGGCAGGTAGTCCAGCACCAGGAACGACAGCGTGTAGGCCGCCCACAGCACGCCGACCGCCTGCGCGAGACGCCTGATCACGTAACGTCGCATCCGCTGCCCTCCTCTCGATCGACGCCGGTGTCCCGGCCCTCATGCCTTACGGCCCGCGGGTGTCCTGGCCCTCGCGCACCATCTCTCGCGCGAGGGCCGGGACCCCGCCCAGCCTGTTCCAGTAGGTCAGATTGCCGTCCAGCCACCGGCTGGTGCCGGTCAGCTCTTCCAGGTGTCGTGCAGCTGAATCCGGCTGGACGCCTCGAAGTCCAGGTTGTGGACGTTCTTCGACACGCCCAGCTCGGTCTGCAGCTCCACGACCGGGATGACGTAGGCGTTCTGCACGATCAGCTGCTGGGCCTGGGCCACCAGGTCCCGCCGCTTGGCCGGATCCGGCTCGGCCGCCTGGGCGGTGAGGACGCTGTCGAGCTGGGTCGGCGGCAGCCGGTACGCGTTCGCCAGCTGCGTGGAGTACAGGGTGCGCAGGATGTCGGGGTCGGCGCGGGTCAGGTTGCCCCACAGCACGTCGAAGTCACCCGACCGCTGGAGCTGGGCCGCCTGCGCGATCTGCAGCTCCTTCAGCACGATGTCGGCACCGACCGCCTTCAGCTGCTGCTGGATCAGCTCCAGCGTCGACTTGTTGGTGGCCGCGTTGGCGAACCAGCTCACCGTCAGGCGCAGCGGGACGCCGTCCTTCCGCCGGATCCCGTCGGCGCCGGGCACCCAGCCGGCTGCGTCCAGCAGCGATCTGGCCTGGGCGGCGTCGAAGCGCAGGTCCGAGCCGAGGTCCTTGTAGCTGGGGGTCGTGTGCGCCAGGATGCTCGTCGCCGGCTGGGTGCCGGTCGGGAACACCGTGTCGGCGATCTGCTTGCGGTCGATGGCGAACAGGATGGCCTGCCGCACCTTCTGATCCTGCAGGATCGGCCTGGAGTTGTTCAGCCCCAGGTTGAACACCACCCCCGGGTTGGCCCGTGCCTGCAGGTTGGCGCCGCCGCCCCGCAGCGCCGCCTCGTCGGCGCGGCTCACGCTGCCGATCGCGTCGACCTGGCCGGAGGTCAGGCTGGCGCTGCGCACGCCCGCCTCCGGGACCACCTTGAACGCGAGCGTGTCCAGGTACGCCTCGCCCTTCTTCGTCCACAGGGACGAGCCCCAGTTGTAGCCGGTGCGCTTCGTCAGCGTGATCGCCTGGGCCGGTTCGTACTTCGACAGCACGAACGGGCCCGACCCGATCACGCCCTCACCGCACCGCTGCTGCGGGGTTTTGGCGATGCTCGCCCCCGACACCAGCCCCAGCGAGAACGTCGACGTGGCCTGCAGGAACTGGGCGTTCGACTGTTTGAACGCGACCGCGGCGGTAAGATCGTCGACCACCGTGGTGCCCTCGTAACCGCTGAGGTAGCCCGTCCCCAGGACGGCCAGCGCGCCCAGCTTCGGTATCGCGTCGAAGTTGTCCTTGACCGACCGCGCGTTCACCGGTGTCCCGTCGCTGAACGTCGCGCCGGGCCGCAGGTGGAAGGTGAACGTCCTCGCGTCCGGGCTGATCTCCCAGCGTTCCGCCAGCCACGGCACGATCTCGCCCGTCCGGGGATCCTGGTCGGTCAGCGAGTCGACGATCTGCCGCAGCGAGTAGACCGTGTCGTTGCTGCCCGCCTGCTGCGGGTCCACACATCCCGCGTCCGAGCCCACCGCGAAGGTCAGCGTGCCCCCCGGGCGGGGCGCGCCGGCGCTCGAGCCGCTGGCGGGCTCGTCGTCATCGGAGGAGCCGCAGGCGCCCACCAGCGTCGCGGCCGCGGCGAAAGCGGCAACAACCACCGCCCACCGGGCGGGCCCAGACCGGGATGATCTATTCACAACAGTCCTTTCCTGCGAGGGAGCCGAGGGAGGCAACCGGCGGGGCCGTATGCCCGCATCCCTGAAATCCCGGGGACCATGGCAAAGCCACCGGGCAAACGACGAGCAGAACAATGCGTGGCATGACGGACACCTGACGCCGACCCACACAACGTCGGGATCACCACGGGCAGGGGCATGAGCCGGCATATGACGGTGAGGACGCACCCCGAGTCACGCTCGGCAACACAGTGATGCCACGGAAGCGCCGGACACGGCCATCCGCGGCCGACGGTGAGCGGAGCTGGTATCAGCTCAGGCGCTGGTGGCTACGACACAGACAGCTCGTCACCCGCTGCAGATCGATATGCCGACGTGAGAACGTCGCCGGGGTGACACAGCAGGGCGAAACAGCGCAGACACGGCCATGCGACTGCTGCACGCTGGTTCCTCCTACAACCACGCACGCGCCCACACGACCGCTTCGTCGCGCCAGGCTCATATCTGGAGCGCCCGACCGCGGACAATGCTGCCGGCCAGCGAGCCAGAACTTGACGCCGACGTTCGGGGCCAGAAGCTACTCGCCCACAGATCACCCGTCAATGTCGACCGACAAGGTGAAAAATCGCCTGACCGAACCGGCCGTGCCCGGTCACGCGCGGTATCGCCCAGCCCACCGGACTCTTCGATCATCTGGTCCAGGATCCACCGGGCCCGTGCCCAGTCCGGCTCGGCAGCGGCAGGCCCGACGAAACGGGCCGGCGCCGACTCCACCCGACCAGTACCGACGGCCCGCCGCGCCTTCGCTGCGGCCTCTTCCGGAACACTGACAGCGATCGTCCGAAAATCGCAACGTGGCGCCATGTAACAACGTGGTGTGACGCAAGTTCTGTCGGAGAACGGGCCGTCGGAGAACGGGCTGTCGGGGACTGGACTGTCGGGCCGTTACGGCGCCCGGCCATGAGACCGTGGGCAGCTACTTGTAGTGGACGAGGCGGATCGCCGGTCATGGGGGGATTCGTCAGATCATGGTCCGGGTGGGAGTCCAGCCATGCAGCCACTGAGGTCGGACGATCCTGCCCAGGTCGGCCCGTACAAGCTGGTTGGACGGTTGGGTGCCGGCGGAATGGGCCGCGTCTACCTGGGTCGCTCACCGGCCGGCCGCGCCGTGGCGGTGAAGGTCGTCCGACCCGAACTCGCCGACGACCCGCAGTTCCGGGACAGGTTCGGCCACGAGGTGCAGGCCGCTCGGGCTGTCAGCGGCGCGTACACGGCCGCGGTCATCGACGCCGACCCGACGGCCGAGCGCCCCTGGCTTGCCACCGCCTACGTGCCCGGGCTGTCCCTCGCCGAGACCATCCGCCGGACGGGCCCGCTCCCCCAGGAGTCGGTGCGCACGCTCGCCGCCGGCCTCGCCGAAGCGCTCGCCGCCGTGCACCGGGCCGGGCTCGTCCACCGGGACCTCAAACCGTCGAACGTGCTGCTGGCCACCGACGGCCCGCGGGTCATCGACTTCGGGATCTCCCGCGCGGCCGACGCCACCGGGCTCACCCTGACCGGTGGTGTGCTGGGCTCACCCGGCTTCATGGCACCCGAACAGATCACCGGCGGTGAGATCGGCCCACCGTGCGACGTGTTCGCCCTCGGCGCGCTCATCGCCTTCGCCGTGACCGGCCGGGAGCCGTTCGGGACCGGCCCCACTCCGGCGCTGGTCTACCGGCTGGTCCACAGCGAGCCGGCCCTCGACGGCATCGACGGCGACCTGCGCGAGCTCGTCACCGCCTGCCTGGCGAAGGATCCCGCAACCCGGCCGGCCCTGACGGACGTGCTGGCCCGGCTCACCGGTCAGGATCAGGAAACGACCCTCCTGCGGCCCGGCCCGGGCTGGCTGCCACCACCGGTGGCCGACATGCTGCGCACCCACGCGGCAGCCACCGGCACGGGCCGGCCGTCCAACGCCGGTCAGTCGCCCGCGGCGGTATCCGTAGCCGCGGCCTCGGCGGCCGTTCCCGTACCCGGGGACGATCAGAAGCGCGGGACCGCGGGGGGTATCGCGGCTGCCACGCCAGCGACCCCGGCCGCGCCTGCACCCGCATCCGCATTCGGCCCGGTGCCCGGGCTCGCCCCCGCGCCAGCGCCCGTGCCCGCAACGGCTGGCGGGGATCCCGCCGGGCCTGCCGCATCATCCCCCGCGTCCGTACCAGCGCCAGCGACGGTCGGGGGAAGTCCCGCCAGCTCCGCCGCACCTTCCACGTCCACGCCTTCTGCTTCCGTGCCGGCATCTGAAACGGACGACGGGCCCCACTCACGCCTCGGCCCCGGTGACGTCAGGTCACCGGTCGACGCGGCCGGCACGGTCGACGCGGCCGGCATCCAGGCCGAAGCTGTCACGATCCGAGCTGGATCTGTCGCCGCACATGCTGAAGCCAGCACTGTCCGAGCCGAACCGGTCACCGTACAGGACGAAACGGTCCTGACGCAGGACGAAACGGTCACCGCCCAGCCGGTGGCGCACGGACCCGTCACGGCACCGCCGGCGACGTCGCGGACCCGGATCTGGAGCCGGCGCGGGGCCCCGCTGGCGGTCGGGGCCGCCGTGCTCGCCGCCGTTGTTGTCGCGACCGTCATCGGCCTGGCCGCGGCCGCGAACGGGCCCGCCGAACAGGCCGCGGCAGCCGGCGACGCACGGCTCGAAGCCACGGCGTCGCCCATCGCGCACCCCGCGTCGACGGCCACCAGCCCACCGCCGGACCTGTCAGCTACCACGTCCACCAACACGTCCACGCAGGCCCCCGCGGCGGCGACCGCACCGGAGGCGCTGGCAGGCGGCGGACAGCCGGCCGTTACGGGCGGTGGGCCAGCAGCCGCCCGACCCGTACCTGCGGCGGCACCCAGAGCGGGCACCAACGTGCCACCACCGGCGCCGGCCGCTCAGCCACCAGCCGCTCAGCCACCGGCCGCCCACACGTTCAGCTTCGCCGGGAGCCTGACCCGGTACTCGTGCGCGGACGAGGGACGCCTGGTCTCCGCCCGCACCACGGACGGCGTCCTGGCCACGTTCAGCAACCAGAGCCCGGAAACCGTACAGATCTACTGGCTCGACTTCGACGGCTCCCGAGTGGCCTACGCCCCGGCCCTCACCGCGGGCAACGCCTATTCGAGCAACACCTACGTCAACCACCTGTGGCTCGTCGCCAACTCAAGCGGCCGCTGCCTGGCCATCTTCACCGCCGGCACCTCCGGCGGCCGAGTCACCGTTTATTAGTGCCGTCGAGGTGATCCATTGTCAGGACAGACCACAGGGCAACCACTCAGCACCCCATGCCGAGTGTGAATATTATGCGCATGGCAAGAGTGAACATCACCGTCTCCGATGAGCTGATGGACTCCGCCCGGGCCGCCGGCCTGAACATCTCCCGCCTCGCCACAGCGGCACTGGCCGAGGAACTGGACCGACGCGCCAAGATCGCCGAACTGGACGCCTACCTCAGCGAACTGGACGCCGAACTCGGACCCGTCCCAGCTCACGAGGCCGCCGCAGCCCGCGAGTGGGCCGATCGGATTCGGCCCGCCGCCCCGACAGCACGCACGGCATGACCCTGATCCTGGACACCGGTGGCCTGTCCGCCCTGGCGGGGCAACGCAACCGGACGCGCTGGAACCATCACTGCCACCGACGCGATCGTGGCAGCGTTCGCCGCCCACGGGTTCGTCACCGGACCTCTGCTCGACGCCCCGCACCGGGTCGGCAAGCCCCTTGACCCGCCGCTCGCGCCACTGTGGTCGGCACGACGCGGGCCCTATCGGGTCATCTACCTCATCGACGGCACCAAGCATGTCGTCGAGGTCACCGCGATCCGCCATCGCAGGGACGCTTACCACACCTGAACGTTGGCCAGCGCTCACCGCGGCCCGTCAGGTACATCGTCACGAGCCACCCGCGGCGGTAGCAGGCGGAAGAAGGCGCGGAGTTCGTCGACGAAGAGGGCTGGTTGTTCGAAGGCGGCGAAGTGGCCGCCGCGGTCCGGCTCGCTCCAGTAGCGAAGGTCCCGGAAACGGGTCTCGACCAGGCGGCGGGACAGCCGGAACAGCTCCCGCGGAAAGAGCGAACATCCGGTAGGTACGGTCACCACCCCCTGCGGGCGGCTGCGGAAACTCTCCCAGTACAACCGGGCCGCCGACGCGCCGGCCGCCGGTAGCCAGTACATCATCACGTTGTCGAGTAACTGGTCCCGAGTGAGGATCTTCTCCGGATGGCCGTCACAGTCCGTCCAGCCGTGGAACTTCTCCACGATCCAGCCGGCGAGCGCGGCCGGGGAGTCCACCAGGCCGTACCCCACGGTCTGCGGCCGGGTGGACTGCTGGGTCGAGTAGCCCGCTTCCTCCCACCGGAAGCGCCGGTGCGTGGCGAGCGACGCGGTGTCCCGCTCGTCGAGTTCCCCCAGCTCGGCCGTGGCCGCGCGGACGTCCACCAGCGGCAGGGTCAGGTGCAGGCCGAGCACGGCGTCCGGATGGCGGATGGCCAGTTCCGTCGACACCCTCGCACCCCAGTCGCCGCCCTGCACCGCATACTGGTCGTAGCCGAGCGCGGTCATCAGTTCCGCCCACGCGTCGGCGATCCGCGGCACCCCCCAGCCGGTGCCGGTCGGCTTGTCGCTGAACCCGTATCCCGGCAGGGACGGCAGGACGAGGTGGAACGCGTCGGCGGCCGAACCGCCGTGCGCGACCGGATCGGTCAGCGGCCCGATGACGTTCAGGAACTCCACGACCGACCCGGGCCAGCCGTGCGTCATCACCAGCGGCACCGCGCCGGGATGCGGCGAGGTCACGTGCAGCACGTGCACGCCCAGCCCGCCGACGTTCACCTTGAGCTGGCTGAAAGCGTTCAGCCTGCGTTCGAGCGCCCGCCAGTCGTACTCCCGCTCCCAGTAGGAGCACAGTTCGCGCAGGTACTCCGACGGGGTGCCCTGGGACCAGTCGGAGACGGTCTCGCGGTCGGGCCAGCGGGTCCGGCGGAGCCGGTCGCGCAGGTCGTCCAGGTCGATCTCCGGGATCTCGACACGGTACGAGGTCGCCTCGGCCATGAGATTTCCAGTCCCTTCGTCGGTCCGTCCGCACCAAAAATGTCCGCTACTCGATCGTGTGGTCCCGGATTCAAGGAGGAGGATGGGACGTATGCGTTTGATATTGAACCTGATATGGCTGGTGCTGTGTGGGTTCTGGATGGCACTGGGCTACGCCGTCGCCGCACTGATCTGCTTCATTCTGATCATTACCATCCCGTTCGGGATCGCCTCGCTGCGCATCGCCAGCTTCGCCCTGTGGCCGTTCGGCCGCCGGGTGGTCGACCGCCGTGACGCGGGCGCGCCGTCGCTGCTCGGCAACCTGCTGTGGATCGTGTTCGCTGGCTGGTGGCTGGCGCTCGGTCATCTGACGACCGGCCTGCTGCTGTGCCTGACGATCATCGGCATCCCGCTGGGGCTCGCGAACTTCAAGCTGATCCCGATCTCGCTGCTGCCGCTGGGGCGGGAGATCGTCCGCGTCGACGACCCCTACGGCCCCGACCGCCTCGCCTTCCGCTGACGACGCCGACGCCGACGCCGACGCCGATCAGTAAGGTAGCGGCGTGCCGCGACCACGGGACACGAGCCGCATGTGATCTTCCCGCCAGACGGATGACCTGCGGCTCAGCAGGTCACAGGTCATCCGGCAGGAGACGGAACGCCTTGTGGTTGCTGAGCGGACGTATCGCACGAAAATCCCGCCGGTCGAGCGTGGGAACACTGTCGGTCTCGTATCGCTCAGCGAGCACCACGTTCACCGCGTCCGCTATGTCCAGGTTCAGGCCGGCGTACCGATGCTGGACCACGCGAGCTCTGCGAAGAGCGTCGGCCGCCAGTTCGGGAACCAGGATGCGCATACTGTCTTCCTGCCGCAACAACCAGCCATTGACCGCATAGGCCGTCCTGCGGTCGATGTTGCGGGTGACGATATGCTCGACTTCGGCGAACACCAGTGGGGAAACCACGGTCACGGAAGCTTCCCGCAACGCCGCACGAGCCGCCCGGTGCTCCGGATTACCGATGCTGAAGGCAGCCACGAGGCCGGAGGTGTCGCCAACAACGATCATGCGGCATTGCCGGCCGGACCGCCGTTCTCGGTGACCGCTTCGTCGACCGCGGTACGGACGTCATCCTCGGTGACCGGGCCACCGAAGTCGAGGACCGGGATATCCCAGTCATCCGACCACCGACGGGCGCGCAGCGCGGCGATACGGAACGCCTCTCGGAAATACTCCGATTCGGGCCGTCCTTCGCGAGCCGCCGCCTCCTTGATGATCTGTAGATATTCCTCGTCGACCATGACGGTCGTCTTCTTCAAAACCATATGGCTATGGCACCACCACCCGCAGGCGGCGCAGTTTACGATCATGTCCCGCGCCGGCCATGGACGTGGAACCGTGTGGCTGCGCCGCCACCACATGCGCCGATGGCCCATCGACGATGAGTGAGACAGGCCCACAGCTCTCCGTCCCCTCCCAGGCGATGACATGCACCTCCCGGAAGCCGGTTGGTGGCCCGTGACGACGGTTCGACGGTAGATTTCTCCGGGCAGTCGGTCGGCCCGGTACGGCTGCCGCGGGCTCGGTCCGGAACCTGTTCGGGACGGCCCTCCGCGGCGTTGTCTGGACCCTTCGCTGGACCCTTCGTCCGCGGGTGCCACCCCAGCCGGCGGGTTGGAACGACGGCAGAGAGCAGCCGATGGTGAGGAGACCGGGTGAGAGCGGGTAAGCCAGCCCGCGGACCTCGGCTCACGTTACGTTTCGTCACACGGAAACTGCTGGTAGACGTCTCCCCGCTGCGGGCCTATCCAGCCTACCGGCGTATCTGGGCCGGTGACACGATCTCCGCGCTCGGCGCTCAGATCACTGCCACCGCGGTCCCGCTGCAGGTCTACGACATCACCGGCTCGTCCTTCCAGGTTGGGCTGGCCAGCCTGGTCGCGCTGGTCCCGCTGATCACCTGTGGGCTGCTCGGCGGCGCGATCGCCGACGCGGTCGACCGGCGGCGCCTCGCCCTGCTCACCTCCGGCGGACTGGCCGCGGTGTCGGCCGGGCTGCTGCTGTTCGCGCTTGTCGTCGACGCCACCAACGCGGGCTCGGGCGCCATCTGGCCGCTGTTCTGCCTGATCGCGGTGCAGTCCGCGCTGGTCTCGGTCAACGGGCCGGCACGGCGGGCGATGATCCCGAACCTGGTGCCGCTGCGGGAATTGCCCGCGGCCACCGCCCTCCAGCAGATCGGCTGGAACACCGCGCTGACCGCTGGCCCGCTCATCGCCGGAGTGAGCGTGGCCGCCGGCGGCTACGTCCTGGCCTACGCGCTGGACCTGGCCACCTTCACCGCGGCGTTGTACGGCCTGGCCCGGCTCCCACCGATGCCGCCGCAGGGCGGCGGGCGGCGGGCCGGGACGGCGAGCGTCAGAGAGGGACTCACGTTCCTCGCCGGGCAGCCGGTCGTGCTCATGACCTTCGCCGTGGACATCATCGCCATGATCTTCGGGATGCCGCGGGCGCTGTTCCCCGAGCTGGCCCGGACCCAGTTCGGCGGCGGGGCCACCACGGCCAGCGTCCTGTACTCGGCGGTCGCGGCGGGGGCACTGCTCGGTGCCAGCCTGTCCGGCCCGCTCGGCCGGGTCAACCGCCAGGGCCGGGCGGTGGTGGTGGCGATCGTTGTCTGGGGCGGCGCGATCGCCGGGTTCGGGCTCACCCACAGCATCGTCATCGCCGTGCCGCTGCTGGCGCTGGCCGGCATGGCGGACATGGTCAGCGCGATCTTCCGGACCTCGATCCTCAACGTCGCCACCCCGGACGAGATGCGCGGCCGGCTACAGGGAGTCTTCCTCGTCGTCGTCGCCGGCGGCCCCCGGCTCGGTGACCTGGAAGCGGGCAGCGCCGCCGCCCTGGTGTCACCGGCCTTCTCCGTCGTCAGCGGCGGCCTGGTCTGCGTCGGCGGAGTCCTGGTCGCCACCGCCATCGCCCCGGCCCTGCTCAGATACGACGCCCAGCAGGCGATTGCCGACGCCGAGGCGGCCACCGCCAGCCACATCCACAAACAGACGTCCGTGGATCCGCTTCCTTCATGAGGCCGGCCATGAGGGTCGGCTCCTCATGAGGACAGCTGTTGTTCCGTTGTCCCGTCTCGGAACTCAGGGCTGCGCCTCACGGCTCCAGGCGGCCAGGCCTGCAACGAAGCCGGCGCGGTCGCGGGGAGAGAGGCCGGCTACGGCACGCAGGAGCGGTGCCGCGCGGATGGTGATGAACGACATAACGACCGGCCGGTGCTCCTCACGGAGGGAGACCAGGGTGCGGCGACGGTTGGTCGGGTCCTCCTGACGGTCGACAAGGCCGGCGTCGCTGAGGTTGCCGACGAGTTCACTGGCGGTCGACAGCGTCACACCCAGCCGCCCCGCCAGCTCGGTGACGCTGAGCTGATGCCCGGTCAGCAACTGGCTGAGGACCGCGCCGTGGCGGGCGGTGAGCCGATGCCTGCTGAAGATCTCCTGGAGCGCGGGCGGCATCTCCGAGCGAGCGCGCTGGAAGTAGGCCGACAGCAACGGCACGTACAGCAGGACCTCGAGATCCTGCTCCGTCGGAGACACCGCTCCCGTTGGTGACGGCTCGCCTTCTGGCGGCTGTGCTCCCCCTGGCTGCGGCTCGGTCGGACGTGCCGGTGCCGAGGCCGGTGATGATGCTGGTTCTGCCCGCCCGGGCGCGGTCGCGCTCACCTGCTGGTCGTACAGCACGCTACAATCTTAGTAAAGTTTGTGTATCCAAAATATTCGCTGACACAAATTGATCTGAACTGTCTGCCCGGAAGGGATGTGAGGGCATGACATCGATCACCTACAGCGACGCGGTCACCGACGCACTCGACCGTCTCGACGATCTCGGGTACGAGCGGGCGGGACGACAGGATCTCGCCAATCACGGCCCGATGGGCGCCGAGGCGCTGGCGGCGCTCGGCCATCCGGAGGCGATCCCCGCCTGGGTGACGGGCTACCGCAACGCCATCGCGCACAACGACCCGCCCGGCCCGCGGTTCGCCATCGACCCGGCCGAGGAATCCTCCTGGCGGCCGGCGCTCGGCGCCTTCGACCGGGTCGGGGACTGGGAGGCGCTGTTCCGCCGCGAGCTGGCCGACGCCCCGTGGCGGGACGTGCTCGTCCGATGGTGGCCGCGCCTGCTGCCCGGCCTGTTCTCCCGGCTGACCCACGGGCCGATCCGCACCGCCCACGCCGTGCGCAGCGTCGCGGCGACCAGCAGCCCCAGCCCCCAGCAGATCACCGAACTCGCCCGCGGGCTCGCCTACTGGGCCGCCCGGTTCACCACCCTGCCCGGGCAGGCCAGCCTGGGCGGGCAGCGCACCGTCGCGGAGGCCGTCGCCGCCGCTCCACGCGCTCCGATCAACCCTGCGACGCCACCGGCCGCTCTGCTGCGGGACGGGCTGAGCAGCCTGTTGGACCAGCCCGGCTACACCGATACCCTCCAAGCCCTGCGCGCCGACCACGTCCAGGTGCTGCTCAGCACGATGACGGCGCAGTTCGCCGGCCTGTGCCTGGCGCAGACCAGGTACACGCCCGTCCCGCTCGTCCACGGTGTGACCGCGCCCGCGGCCCTGCGCCTCGTCCTGCCGTATCTGCCCGCCGGCCTGCACGAGCCGACGCTGACCGCGATGTGGCAGACACACACCGCGCTGCTGTTCCTCTTCGCCGGGGACAGCCACGACGAGGATGACATCCGGGCGCGGGCCGCCGAGACCGAGGTACCCGGCTTCGACGACCTGATCGCGGCGGCCGTCGAGCACGGCGACGAGCACGTCATCAAGTTCACCGACGCCTGTCTGCGCGAGCACCTGCTGCGCCCCGACCCCCGCTACCCGGCGGCCGCCCTCGCCGTCCAGCAGCGCATCCCCCGCCGTGGAAAACCCTCATGAATACACGTATGGGATCGGCGGGACAGATCTGTGTCCAGATCCATCCGTGTACGCGCGTCAACAGCCTCCCTGCTCTCGGGGTGGCCCTCAGCTCGATGACCAGAGGCTGGCGATGGGTCCGACATGTTGAGAGGCATGGGATGTCTCCGGTCAGGTGGATATCGGGGTCAGGGGCCATCCAGGCAGGTTGCGCACAACCGTCCAGACGAGCGCGGCGCCGGCCAGGCCATAAGCGAGCGAACCGGGAACGCGCGTATGTTCTCCCCGGCCGATCGCGCGCGCCTGCCGCCAGATCAGATACACCAGCACCGGGCTGCAGAGCAGCATGAAGAGGTTGTCATGAGCCGCGGCCCGCAGCTGGCCGTGCAGCAGGTCATGAACCAGACGAAGACCTCCGCACGCCGGGCAGTCGAATCCCGTGACAAGTTTTGTCGGGCATATCGGCATGAGCACATCGGGATCGTGCGGGTCGGCAACGGCAAGATAGCCGACGCCCAGCACGCATACCGACGCGCCGAGTATCAGCCGTCGCCAACCGCCGATCGTGATCGCACGGCTCCCCGCGCGGTACACGCCGGCGTCGACCCAGCCCAGGGGAGATGATTCCGGTGGCCCGGATGCCGTCCCGGCGGTATCCGGGCCACCGAGCCTCCGGAAAATCCGACGCAGACACATGGCCGCCGTACTAGTCACGGAGCAGACGGCCCTGACTGTCACGGACGTTACCGGTGAGAATCATGATCCCATCAATCAGCGCCCAGATTCCGAGACCACCGCAGGTGAACAACTGGGCGAGTGCGATACCGGTATCGCCCAGATACCATCGCCCGGCCCCGAAACCACCCAGGAAGATCTGAAGCAGTCCGGCAACCAGCTTCTGCTTGTCCGAGTATGGCTCTCCGGTCACCGGATGGCGCCCAAACGGGGCCGCCGGATCGTATGGCCCCTGTCCGTAACCCTGCGGGATGGGATAGCCGGGCGCCGGTGGATAACCAGCACCGGCCTGGTAGCCAGGACCCTGGGGGTAGCCGGATCCCTGCGGGTAGCCGGATCCCTGCGGGTAGCCGGATCCCTGCGGGTACTCGGGACCACCCTGGTAGCCGGGCGGAGGATACCCGGTACCGGCCTGATAACCAGCCTGCGGATACTCGGGACCGGTCTGGTAGCCAGGGGGCGGCGGATACCCGGGGCCCGGCGGGTAGCCAGGAACGCCCGCGCCGGGCTGGTTCGGATCATCCGGCGACTGGCCAGCCGGTTGTTCAGGTGTAGTCATCAAGTTCCCCAAGGAATCAGCGTTCACCCGTGCTGGGCAACTGGGTCCGATGTACGTGCCGGGCCGACCACTGGATCGTGGAATGTCAGCGGAGCGGAATTTCCCTCCGTATTTTTTGCACTACCGCCAGAGATGTCGATCAAAACAATTCCGGCCGGACGGCGGAAACACCGACGATGACACGGAAAGTTTTTCCACCCGCAGTACCCCTTGCGGAGATCCCACACAACCCCGATTCGACCAACGGAAGGACAACTGAAGACGCACGACCGCCGGACTGGTCACGCTGGCCGACGTCAGATGATCGTCGAGCAAAGCCCACCCCCCGTACAAACGGCATTCCTGACTGAGCGAAACCGCCAGTGGAGCCGGGCGAAACGTCAGTATGCGGACTATACCAATGCGATCATGGGCCATCGCCGGTACCACCGGTCCGGCGTTCTGAACCACCACCGGGAGAGAACGCGGTCGAGCAATCGCGGCCGTACGGCTTTTTCACCGGCCCGCCCGCGGCTGATGTTCCGCGTCCGGTCCGGGTCACCGGAGTTCAGGTCACGGGGACGGTGCCCGCGGCCGACGGCCCGTGCGCGACGGTTGCCTCGAAATTCCCGGCGGAATGCCAGTCGATACCACCGAGATCGATCGGGCAGCCGGCCGCGGCCAGCCGCTGAGCCAACTCCTGGCGGCGCTGGCCGCTGTTGTTCAAGTGCAGGACGAGCCGGCCGGCGATGTCGCTGAACGGCCGTACCCTCCCCACTTCGACGAGGACGGTGCGCCGCGCGTCCACAGCCATTGCCATGCCGGCCTCGAACAGGACGTTCGCGCGCGGCTGCCCGGTGTACGCCCTTTCATGGGGAGGATCGTCCGGGCGCCAGAATGCCGGGGCGAGGCGGGCGTCGTCATCGGGGGTCAGCAGCACCACGATCGCCTGCGCCGACGCGAATGCCGTGGTGAGGATCTCGCCAATATACGGAGTCGGGTGGCCCGTCGCCCGCACGGCTTCGTTCCATTCGATCGGACGCAGGCCCACCGCCCGGAGAAAGGCGAACATCGCATCCCGCGCCCCGGTGTCGCGGCCGTGCACGACAAAGACGTTTCGCGGATCCGGGACGTTCCGCACATCCGGCCCACCGGCACCGGCCGGGATTGCGACGGTCGCGGCGGTCGCGACCGCAGGGATGGTTGCGACCGCCGCCGGCTGGGCGATCATTTCATCGGTCACGTCCCGCCCCCACCGTGCCACGACGTCCTCCGCCGCTGTTCCCGCGTCGGGTCTGCGGACGGGGTCGGCGTGTACCAGCGAGAGCAGTTTTTTCGCTGGTAGATCCGTGCGGTTGATACGGAGCTTGCCGATCGTTTCCGGGGAAATACTTCGGCCGGCCAGGAAGATCGGACGGCCTGCCCGGTAGGGCGCCAGGACACGTTCCTCAAGTTCCCGGTCGTCGAGGTCGAGTTGCGTTATCTCGTCACCGGGGCCGGGCCCAAGGCGGACACGGATGTGGTAAGGCAAAGTCCCCGCCGCCCCTTCCTCGACCCCTCCGTCCGCCGAAGGGCTGCGCCCGTCCCAGGCCTCTATCGGCCGGTCACCGGGCCGTAGACCGATGCTACACTCGGCCCGCCTACGCATCGGCACAGCTATGGCGTCGGGGGCGCCGAGATGCGTCCCCCGGACGACTGACATGATGTCCGGGGGGTAGCTGTGAAGCTTTCGATCATTCGGCGGCGGGTACCGCTCGGAACGGTACTCACGGTCAAACTGCGCAGCGGTGAAACCGAAACCGGTGAGCTTCTCGCCGTCGAGGACGACGACTGTCTCGTTCTCATGGTCGACCAGCGTGAATCGCTCATCCTGGCCGAGACGATCGAGAAGATCGACTACACGCCGGGCTGCTCCACTGGGAGTTCCGAGAGCACGGCCAATGGCGCGGCACCGGTAACACAGGCACCCGCTGGGGCTCGTCCGGCCGCGTTGACGCCTGGCCCACCGCCTCCGGCGTCGCTACCCACTCTGCTTCCGTCACCGACCGCGCCCGCCGCACCGTCGGTGACGGCACCGGGCCCGACGGTACCGGCGGAACCGCCGGCGTCCGGGGTAACGGCCCCACCGGGCACAGCGCCGAAGGGGCCGTCCGCCGCTACGGCGCCGCTGGGGCTGGTACCCACCGCCGAGCCGCCGCGCGTCGGACCGCCGGGCATCGAGCTGCCCGTGGCCCATCTCCCCGTGGCTCATCTCGAGGTACTGCGGGAGCGGCACACCAAGCTCGCGCCGGACGTGCAGGACGCGCAGCTCGTTCCCGCCGCCCCGGACTTCCAGTTGCTGCCGGACCTGAAGCTCTACTACGACCTCGAAACCGTTCTGGTGAACCATGTGCGAAAGCGCTGGGACCAGGCCCGCAGCCGTTACGACTACGCCACGAGAAACAACCTGTACGAACGTGTGGACGACTGCGTCGCCGGTATCCGCAGCCTCCTCGTCGACCATCCCTACCTGGCCGAAGGGCATGCGCTGCTCGGTGCTCTGCGGTATGAGCGGGAAGATGTCGCGGGGTGCGGCGAGGCATTCGCGGAAGCGGTCGAACTCGGATATGAGCCGGCCCTGTGCGACCTCGCCGCCTATCATCTGCTGACCGGTGACAAGGCCGCCGCCCGGCATTCACTGGCCGCGTATCTCACGCACACACCACCGGCCGACGATCCACAGGCATGGCTGGTGCTGCTGAAACTCGTCGTCAGCGGCAAGGCCTTCGGTCTGCTCCGTCATGTCGTCGACACCGTGGTCGAAGCGGGGCGGGGCACGGACGGCTCGCTCGCGAACGGAGTGGGCTACGTCGTCGTCGAGGCGTCCATCCCGGTGGAGCCGGACCTGCAACGTCGCATGGCCGTCGCCGCGGTTCCCGCCGAGCGCGACCGCGCCGCCGCGGAAGCGCTCGCCGGCATCCCGGCCGAGGCCGCGCAGCCGGTGCTCGTCCCGCGCGGGGCCGGCCGGCGCCGCGCCAGCGCGGCATCCGGGTGGGCGCAGCGGAAGGCGCCGGTCGCGGTGCCGCAGAACGTCCGGGACGCCAGACGCCTGCAGGAGCAGGCCAGCGAGCTCGCCCGGAACGGGCAGCACGGCCAGGCGATCAACCTGATCCGGCGGGCAATCGACCTCGACCCGGGCAACGTCACCGCGAAACGGCTCGAGGAGGAGTGGGTAGCGGAGAGCCGACGCTCGGCGGTGCCGGTCGGTAACACCCCGTTCGCGCTCGCCGAACGCGCCAAGCTGCTGCACCGTGACTACACGGCCGCGGAACGTTTCTACCGCCAGGCGATCGACGCCGACAACCGTGCGGAGAGTGCCGCCAAGAACCTCGCCTCCCTGCTGCACCAGCTTCGCCGTTCCGATGAGGCGCTGATCGTGCTGCGTGACTACGAGTCCCGGCACGAGGTCGCCAACCGCACGCAGTTCGACAACATCGTGGCGGACATCGCCGCGCATTCGGGCAACATCGAGCAGGCCGTCGAACGGCTGACCGCCATGCTCGGCCGTACGCCGAGGCAGAACCACCCGCCCCTGCTCAACCGGCTGGCCACCGTCTACGCCCGGGACCGCCGGTACGACGAGGCCGAGACGACACTCGAGCGGAGCCTGAAGATCGCTCCGGACGACGCCTCGGCCAAACACCTGCTCGACACGCTGGTCCAGGCGCGCAAGACCGGCGTGTACAGCGAGGTCGACGCCATGGTCAAGGCCCGTTTCGCCGACGTACGGGACGACAGCTTCAGCCCGGTGCTCAGTTTCGACCTCGACCGGTGCGAGTACGATTTGGTGGACGCCGCGAAGAAGTCGACGAAACAGTTCGAGCTGCGCGACGTCAACCGCATCGAGAACTTCGCCCGCTGGCGGGCCAAGGACGCCCGCGCCCACGCCCGGGCCGGCGCCAATCTTTCGGCGGCCCGGATTCTTATCGACATCGGCTCCGACGACTCCTCACGGATCCGGAACAACCTGCGGTTCTACAGCGCGGCGATGGGCGACGCCATGGCCGCGGACCACAAGCCCTTCGAGGCTATCCGTACCTATTATCAGGAGGCGTTGACGGTCAGCCCGAAATGGGAGGCCGACCTGCTCGGGGTGAAGCTGCGCCAGTTCCTGATGACGTTCTACGCGAGCAGCCAGGGTGATGTGCTCGACCCGGCACCGCTGCGGGAGGCGCTCGAATCCGCGCTCCGCACGTCCAGGCGGCAGCTGCTGGTGTCGCTGCTGCCGGTGACGGCGAGAAGCGTCGATCTGCAGAAGATGGTCGTCAACGCCGCCGCCTACACGAAGACGTTACGTACGCAGGTTCTCGACGGGCTGCGCGAGGACATCGGTATCGAGGTCCCGCAGACCGGGCGCGACGAGGAGGACCTCGTCAATGCCTGGCAGGCGGCGATCGACGTACTGAAACGGCGCTCCGAGGAGACCGACCAGAACTTCCACTTTCTCCACGCGCAGGCCGGTGACCTGAGCACGCTCAGCGAGCAGAAGAGCACCCTGGACCGCATCCAGCAGAGTAACCCGACCGCGCTCGAGAACCGGCTGCTGCGTGACGCGGCGGACCTGCTGAACATCGTGCGCGAGTACACCTCGCAACAGAAGTATCTCGAACAGGAACGTCTCGCCAAAAAAATCGACGACAGCTGCCGGCAGCTCGTCCAGCTGGCCGAGGAGAACCGGACCCAGCTGACGATCGGCGGCCTGCGCCCGTACTTCCTCCGGTTGCGGGACGCCGTACACGCTCACTTCACCGAGGTGGAGATCGCGGCGGAACCGAACGAGCTCGACACCCAGCTCATCGTCGACAACGTGTCCCTGCGGGACGACGGCGCGATCAGCGTGCAGCTCGCGGTGACGAACCGGCCCGGTCACAGCCCGGCGAGCCGGGTGCGGCTGGAACTGCTGCCCAGCCCGGACGCGTACACCGCGCAACAGCGGCACTTCTCCGTCACGGAGGCGCTCGGCGCGGGCGAATCAGTGTCGCTGACCATTCCGATAGTCGTCGCGCCGGCCGCGCGGTCCGAACACGTGGTCACCCTGCGTACCCGGGTGTCCTTTGTGACCCGTACCGGTCACGAGGTCGTCTCCGACGAGACCCTGCACGGGCTTCAGCTCTACTCGAAGGACGACTTCGAGGGATTCGCCAACCCGTACAGCGCCGGGGCGCCGGTGAAGAATCCCGACATGCTCTTCGGCCGGGACAGCCTCATCACCGAACTGGCCGAGGCGATCCAGCACACCGGCACCAAGAGCATTGTGATCTACGGGCAGAAACGGACCGGCAAGACCAGCATCTCGAACCATCTCGAGCAGCGTCTGGCCCTGCCCATCGTCCCGGTGCCGTTCAGCATCAACGACGTCATCGTCGACCTCGGCGCCGGCGATCACGTCTTCGCCAGCTTCTTCTACCGGGTGGCCCGCACCGTGTACGATGCGGTCGGCCGCCTACTG
>NZ_CAAAFS010000030.1:9625-29415 GCF_900634755.1 Protofrankia symbiont of Coriaria myrtifolia | reverse complement strand
GGACACTAGCCGCCGAACGCAATATTCAGCTCGACGTCCCGGAGCCACGGCTGGCCGACATCAGGGAGCTTCCGCAGGGCTCCCTGATCGATTTCATGAAACTGGTCCAGCGCTGGCTCACACGCTTTGACGACCTCGCGGACGTGCGCTTCGTCCTGCTCATCGACGAGTTCACGAACATCTACGAGGAAATCCGGAAAGGACACCTTCCGGACACGTTCATGAAAGCCTGGAAGGGTCTGCTCGAACGAGGCAACTTCGGCGCGCTCGTCATCGGCCAGGACCTCACCCAGGAATTCATGCGGAACTATTCGAACGAGTTCCAGGTCAGCCGGTCCGAGCGGGTGAACTACCTGTCCCGGGAGGACGCGGGGAAACTCGTCGAGGATCCGATCCGGATCGGCGGCCGGCAGGGCCCGACCCGTTATCTCGGCAACTCGGTGGACATGATCTTCGATCTGACGGCCGGTAATCCCTTCTACATCCAGAAGTTCTGCCAGCGGCTGGTCGACTACCTCAACCGGGGCAGCCGCATGTACGTGGGGCCGGCCGATGTGGAGGCCGTTCTGGAGGACCTGGTCGCGTCGCTGCACGACACCAGTGACTTCGACAACCTGCTGAATCCCGGCGACGTCCGGCTGTCGGCCATCCCGCCGGAACAGGTGATCGGCACGCTGGTCGCGTGCAGCCGCAGTTTCGGCGCGGACCGGTATCTTGACCCGGCCACCCCGGAGGCCGGCGCGCTGGGCTGGGACGTCCGCCCCATACTCGAGGACCTTCAGCTCCGTGATGTCATCGAACCGCTTTCGCCCGACCGCTGGCGGATACGGGTGGGGCTTTTCGCGCGTTGGCTGCAGGTCAACTACGCGAGTCGGCTGTGACCGGGCCAGTAGCGGCCGGCTCTGCCCCGCCCCCGCCCCCGCCCACAGCCACGGACGGCTGGATCGACCCGTACGACTACGGCAACCCGGTCTCCGGCGAGCAGTTCGTCGGCCGCCACGACGAACGGGCCCGCCTGCTGCAACGCGTCGTGCGCTCGGCCGAGGGGGACTCGGCGGCGCTGGTCGGCCCGCCGCGGACAGGAAAGTCCTCCCTCGCCCAGGAAACGCTCATGACGCCCGCGGCCCGGCGTGCCGCGCCCAGGGTGGCCCCCCTGTGGATCACCCTCGCGGACTGCACGGGACTGACCAACCTCGTCCACAGGGTGCTGGATGGTGTACGCGACGAGCTGAACAACGTCGGCGGGCTGTACGACAGCGAACTACGCGACTCCCTGAACACCGCGGTGCGACAGGCCGGCGATCCGGCTCGGGAGTGGGACGAGTTCTACATGGACGCCAAGAAGGCGCTGCGCCTGGTGAAGCGGCACGGCTGGCGGGTGGTCGTGATCCTCGACGAGTTCGACAGCGCCCGGACCGTCTTCGGCCGGCCGGGATATGCCTTCGAAGTGCTCCGGGCGCTGGCGAACGAGCCGGATGTGCGGGTCATCTGGGTCACCACGTCCAGACGGGAGCTGCGGCAGATCGTCGACCAGGCCGGCAAGGTCGGCTCGAACCTCCCCGGCCTCTTCGAGGATGTCCCGGTCCGCTGTTTCGACGACGACGAGCTGACGGAGCTCGTCGGGCGGGCCGTCGAACGGGGCGTCGCGATCGACGTGCCCGATGCCCTGACGGCGCTGCGCGAACTCACCGGTGGCCATCCGTGGCTGTCGACCAAAGCCCTGTCGGACGCGTGTTTCATGGCTGCCCGGACCGGTCGGGTCGACTGGTCCAGGATCACCCGGGGAATGTCCCGTTTCATTCTCGGCTACTATGACGGCCTGTGTGATCTCCTCGCCGAGGACGGCCGGCTCGACCTGCTGTTGGAGATTCTTTTCGGGCCGCAGCTGACAGCGAACGTCCCCGACCTCCTCCAGCTTGCCGACATCGGAATACTGGTACCGTTCGAAGGCGGCTACCGCGCCTTTTCGGCGCACTTCTCCGACTATCTTCGGCAGCGGGCCAGGACGACCGACGCCTCAGCGCTCTGGTCACGTGCGGACGTCAGCCTCAGAGACCATGTCGACACCACCTTCCGCACGCTGTTCGGCGACCCGTGGGACGCGGCGGTGGAGTGGGACAAGCCGTCGAGCACCCCTGTCCTGACCCGGCTGCGGCAGGCGCGGGACAGGGAGGCCCACTCCCTCGGTCTGCTGGCCAGCGCCGACCTGCTCGACTTCGCCACACCGCTGGACGTCTGGTTCTTCATTGAGCTTTACTGGGGGCTTTTCCAGCCCGTTCTCGGGCCGGCGGACCCAAATGCGTGGCGGCCGAAGTTCGCCGTGCTGGACAGGGTCCACCGGCCACTGGCCACCAGCCCCACGGGCGCCGTCAGCGTACGCATGCGACAGAACGCCCGCGGCTACTGCACGGAAATTCTCGAGAAACTGAACAGATCCACCGCGTACTGACCGGACCGCGTTCCCGACAGAACGGGACGCCGTCTGCCGTGACGGCACCGGCGTCCTACCGCCCCTGGAATATCGGCTTGCGGTGGGCCGCGACCTCGGTGACGCCGGTCCAGGCGTCATCGCTGTGGCAGACGCGGGCCATCGCGCGGGCCTCGAGCTCCATCTGCGCCTCGATGGGCTGCTCCCACGTCGAGAGCAGCAGGTTCTTGATCTCACCGAACGACACGGTGGGGCCCGCGGCCAGCTCGGTGGCGAGCGACCACGCCGCCTTCTCCAGCTCCTCGTCGTCGACGACCTCGCTCACCAGTCCGTGTCCAAGGGCTTCCTCGGCGCTCCAGGTCTGGTTGCGCATGAGGAACTCGGCGCTGCGGCGGACGCCGATCCGCCGGGGGAGGAACGTGGAACCACCCCCGTCGCAGAGCAGTCCGATCCCGGTGTAGGCGGCGTAGAACCGTGCGCCGCGGGCGGCCAGGCAGAAGTCGGCGGCGGCGGAGAGCGCGACGCCGCCACCGACCGCCAGCGCGTGTACGGCGACGACGACCGGGGCCCGCATCCGGGCGAACCGGGAGATCGCCGAGTGCAGGCCGACCGTGGCGTCCTTGATGAAGCGGGGCAGGGCCTCGCGGTCGCGTGTCATGGTCTTCAGGTCCGCGCCGACCGTGAAGTAGGGGCCCTGCGCGTCGATCAGCACCGCACGGACCTTGTCATTCTCGTCGCACTCGGTGGCAGCACGACTCATTTCGGTGCAGAACGCCAGGTCGAACGGGTTGCCCCGGTCCGGCTGGGTGAGCGTGAGGTGGCCAATCCCGTCAGCGATCCGCAGCGTGATCGACCCGCTCATCGTCCCACCTTCCGTCGAAAATGATCGTCTTCTCACTTGCGTGTCGCGGCATCCGCGGTGTGCGGCGGGCCGCGATCCGTCGGCTACGGCGTCCGCGGGCACAGCGACCGGAGCCCGACCGGCTGGGTTTCAGCCTCGGCCTGCGGGAACGACACACCCTGGTGTTCCCACAGCGCTACGCCGTACTCCAGCGGTATGCCCATACTCGCCCGGGTCCGCGTGCAGGACCGCAGATCTCGTCGAGTGGCTGCCGCGCGACCGCCGGACAGAGCGGGGGCAGACAGGGCAGGCCAGGGTAGGCCAGGCAGGGCACGGCGGTAGCCGAAGCCCTGCGTGACCTGAGCCAGACCCTGGCTCTCCGCTCCGAGCAGGCGTGACGCCGGCACCTCCCGCTGGTGGTCGGAAAGGGCGAGCTTCATGGTTCAGGACGGTTCAGGACTCGCCCCGGGCCAGCTCGCGAAGCCGGAACTTCTGGACCTTGCCGGTGGCGGTCATCGGGAGCTCGTCGACCAGGACGAGCCGTTCGGGCAGCTTCTGCGTGACGATCCGGCGTTCGAGGCGCAGGAAGTCCGTGATGTCCTTCAGCGTGGGTGCCGCTCCCTTGACCGGGACGACGATGGCGCACGCCTTCTCGCCGAGGCGCTCGTCCGGGTAGGCGACGACGGCGACCTGGGAGACATCTGGATGCGCGAGGATGTATCCCTCGATCTCGGCGGCGCTGATGTTGGTACCACCGCGGATGATGATGTCCTTGAGCCGCCCGGTCACCCGCAGGTAGCCGTCGGCGTCGAATCGGCCGAGGTCCCCGGTGTGGTGCCAGCCCCCGCTGTCGATCGTCGCCGCGGTCCGCTCGGGCTCACGCCAGTAGCCGAGGATCGCGCCCGGGCCCGAATAGGTGATCTCACCCTCCTCACCAGGCCCGACCTCGCCGTCAGGGCCGACGAGCCTGATCCGGATGCCGTCGAGCGCGGGGGAACCGTCCGAGCCGGCGCGGCGCTCGATCGGGTCGCCGGGGTGGCAGCAGGTCGCCGCCATCAGCTCGCTGCAGCCGTAGAGCGGCATCAGCACACCGTTGGTGAAGGTCCGCTCGAACTCCAGGGCCAGCGTCTCAGGGATCGGCGCGCCGGCGCAGAGCCAGAACCGCATCGACGACAGGTCCCGCTTCGCCTCCGGCGCCGCGTCCAGTGCCATCCGGACGAACGGGGTCGCGGTCGCGGTGGCGGTGGTGCGGTACTTCTCGATGCGGCGCAGGCCCTCGTTCGGCTCCCAGACGTCGAGCAGATGCGTCTCGGCGCCGACGGCCAGCGGGACCAGCACGCCGACGACCAGCCCGGTGGCGTGCGCGACCGGCGACGGCATGAACATGACGTCCTCGGCGGTGAGCTGGAAGACGTTGTGGGCCAGGCCACGGCCGGAGAAGTCCAGGGTGTTCCAGGTGTGCACGCAGCCCTTCGCCGTGGACTCGGTGCCCGAGGTGTAGACGATGACGTGCGGGGTGTCCGGGTCCGAGTGCGGGCCCAGCTCGTCCGGGCCGGGTACGGTGGCGGTGGCCTCGGCGAACGTGAGCTCGCCCGGGGCCGCCTCACCACGGGCGATCACGAGGGTCCTGAGGGCCGGGGCCTCGACCTGTAGCGCGCGGAACATCGCCGCGTGGTCGAAGCCGCGGAAGGTCCCGGTGGTGATCGCGGCGACCGCGCCGGAGTTGCGCAGGACATGGGCGATCTCCGCGTGCCGGTACACTGCCATGATCGGTACTGTGACCGCGCCGAGCCGCGCGAGCGCGAGGTAGGAGATCACGAACTCGGCCCAGTTCGGCAGTTGGACCGCTACCCGGTCGCCGGGCCGGACGCCGCGGTGCGCGAGCGTGGCGGCAAGACCATGGGCACGCTCACGGACCGTGGCGTAGTCGAGTTCGGTGGTGCCGTCGGAGACGAACCGGCGAGTCGGTGTCGTGTCCGCCCACCGGTCGAGTAAGGCGGCGGCCGAGCTATCCTGCCACCAACCGTTCTCCCGGAACTTCTTGATCGACTCGGTGTCGTAGCGGTCGTAGACCGTGGGCGTAGCCGTGTCTGTCTCCACACCGACCATCAGAACCTCCGCTTCGTCGTGGATACCTGAACGCACATTCATTTCGGTCGCACGGGCCGGACCGAAATCTCAAACGACAGATGGCTCACGCCAGCCGCAAGCATGGCCGGATTTTAGTGGCATAAGATCGATGTTTTCAATGGTTTGACCAAATAGTTGCTTCAGGCAAGCATGTTCGCCCGTCCACGCGCCCAGCCTCACGAACCCCTCCGGCAGGGCCGCCCAACGGCGGTGTCACTCAACGGCAGGATCGCCCGCCCACGGCGGGGCCTCCTCCGAGCCGTGCTCCCGCTCCGAGCCGGCGGCGCGGGAGCTCTTCAGCTTCGTGACTTCCGGCGCGGTGAAACGGCCGGCCGCCGATCAGTCCGCCGTGACCGGTGCGGGCTCGTCCGCCAGACGGAGCGCGACACAGGAGAGGACATCGGCGGTGACCGCGAGCCGCGCCGGATCGGTGCCGCCGACGACGCGCCCGAGAATCTCCCGGCGGGCCGCATGGACGCTCTCCAGCGCCTGCACACCCTCCGGAGTAATGCTGATGAGGAAGGCCCGCGCGTCGGTGGCCACTCTTCCGCGCGCGATGAGGCCGGCGCGTTCCAGCTTCTTGAGACGGGGCGTGATCGAGGAGATGTCGACGCCGTGGCAGGCCGCGATGTCAGACACCCGCAGCGCGCCGCGGGCGTCGAGATATTCCAACAGCGACCAGGACGCCTGCGGCAGGTCATAACCGGAGCGCCGCGCGATGTCACCAGCCTGACATCGTTTCGGACTGGACTCCCCACGCGCCATTCTCGCCGTCAACGTAACCGTGGGTGACACGCCTGCCGAAGGCCGACACCTGGTCAATTCAGCCAAGGGCTTCTACGCCCGGCTGGGACGCGTCGGCGCCGCCGCGACGCTGCCGTCCGCCGACGAGGCTGCCTGGGAACTGACAGACGCCCAGAAAAAGAACCCACCACCATCGTGGACAGCCGATGGCCCCGCTTCATAGCCGGCGGCCCCAACGACGTCCGCGACACGCTGGAGCAGATGCTCAAGGGAAAGCGGCGCCGACGAGCTGATGATCCAGGACCTCATCGCCAACCCCGCCGACCGCCAACACTCCCAGGCCCTTCTCGCCCAGGCCTTCGCCCTGTCCCCACGCCATCCCTTGCCCGCCGCCGAACCAGCAACCTCACGATAAGCTCCGCTGCCCCACCCATCGCTGGTCAGGCGAGATGCCTGGTCGAACAAGCCCGCGCGGAAGGGTGGTCGCTACGCGGCCATGAAAACGCGGTCCGGGAAAGACCGTCATGTTCGCCGCCAGTCATCGCCGGCCTTCCACACGGCCGTGACGCCCACGGTGGCGCACAGGTGCAGCAAATCTGGACGCGGTCTTGAGGGAACGAGGAGAACCAGACGTGGAGACGGATCGATGAAACGGCGATAGTCGAGGAGTTGACCGATGCCCATGCGGATGGTCTCACGGGTGACGGTACCTTTGGCTTCAATGAGCTCACTGGCTGTCACGTCGTAGAGATCAGTGAAGAGTGGGCGTAGCTCATTGGGGGGCACGATCTGCTTTCGACATATCTCGTGGCCAAGAGATCGAAGGTGCTCAGTGTATGAGCGGACAAGGGCGGCTTCTCGCCGGACTGCAGTGGTCAGCTCCCTCGAGCTGGTCAGACTGTACTGTTCGATATTCGATGCCTCTACTGGTACGGAGATAATACGGCTGGTCGTGGTGGGGGTTGATGGGAGAGGTGCCTCGAACGACTGCATCGGCCCCTGGGGGCGGAGTCGGAATATGATGACCGTGCGAAGCGGCCCGCCGCCGGTTTCCGGGGCTTCGCTCGTGTACCACGGACGATCGGGATCGATCGCGAACACCCCAAGGTATTGGACACCGTCTCGTACGGCGCGGAAAAGGCGAAGTGCGCGTCCATCTTCCTGGTGGCGCAGGATGGCTAGGTTACCTTGAAGCATCTGCTGATCACCGACTTGCCCTTCCCCTGTGTAGTGGAAGCAGCCGTCATCTCCCCACCCGTCGAAATAGCCGTGCGTCCTGCCACGCACAGGGTCGGTGAAGATCAGAATATTAGGGGTAGAGCGGGACGGGCCGATGCCGCCTTGCCGTCGACCGCCATATCGAGCGTGGATGTCACGGCGTACCGCGACAACTCCCGGCTGGATCTCCCAGAAGATGCCAGCCGTGCCGTCAGCACCGGTGGTCTGCTCGATGAGACCGCGCAGCGCCGTAACGAACTGTTCACGGTGACGGTCATCCCGCAGGAGGTCGAAGGCAGGCACGGAGAGACCGAACTCGGGATCTTCCCGATCCAGCCACCGGCGTGGCTGCGGGCTGTGTCCCGGCGGCGCTGGTGAGCTGGCGCGGATCTCCCACAACGGCGAGTCCCGAAGCGCAACGACAGGATATTCCGGCGTTACCCGTCGATGACCCGCGGTACCGTCCGTCGCGAGGGCGGCGGCCAGTCCCGCACGTGCCCGCGACCATCGGCTCAACCGCACGCCTTCCGCGGCACGTTCGACTGCCCACAACAACGTCAAAGGCTGGTACGGCCACTGGGTATCCCGACTGGAAGTCCTCTGCAGCGTCGCCAAAGCACGCAACGCATCGTCTAAATCCACTACACAAAAATACGGCGACTGTGGCGGGGTCTTGAAGGCGCTCGGGCCTCGCCTCCTGATCTGGAGGATGACAGCTCGGCTCGTAGCAGGCGGCACCGGCCATCACCATGGCGCCCCGCGGCCCCGCCAAGCCGGCGGCCTCCCGGCAGGCTTCGGGTATCCCACCCGCCGATGGACTGTTTATGGTTGTGGCTCTCGTACGGCGTTGGCGATGACTGCGGTGACCATCCGGCTGGCGGTGTTCGGGCACGTGTTCCAGCTTCCGTCCAAGGTGGCGGACGCCTTCGTGAAGGTCTACCAGCGGGTGGTGCCCGACGCGCCGTTCGCTCTTCCAGGCGATGACGAAGCGAGCCCTGGAGGGGTAAAGCGCGTCCTACGACGGGAAAAGTCGGTTCAGTGCGGCGAGGCCTCTGTCGGTGTAGGTTTGCCGCCCCGTCTCCAGGCCGTAGGCGAAGTCCTCGAGGACGCTGCAGCGTGCGTGGAAGACAGCCCGTTCTCGCAGCGAGAACGCCTGGTCGTGGGCGTGCCGGAGTCTGCCGACGGCGGTCGTCAGCGCCACGTCGCCGAGGTCACGGCAGAGCAGACCGAGGTCGTAGGCGGGGTCGGTGAGCGCGGCTTCGCTCCAGTCGATCACGCCGGTGACCGAGCCGGTGCCGGGATCGACAAGGACGTGCTCGATCCCGAGGTCGTTGTGCGAGAACACGAGCTCCGCCCTGTCGGCGGGCGGTGGGGCCTCCAAGAAGATCTCGATCGGTCACCGGTGACGCGCCGGAACGGCGTCGGTGACCTGCGCGTAGAGCTCGACCGCGTCCTGTCGCCATCCGCTGGTCGGCTGGTCGTCCGGCTCGACCAGGCCGGCGACCCGTTCCGGTGGGACGGCGTGCAGCGAAGCCAGCAGATACCCGAGCGACGCGGCGATGGCCGCCACCCGCGCCGCGTCCGCAGGCGGCCCAAGATCGGCTAGCGGCACGCCCGGGAGTTTCGGATAGGCGAGGCAGCCCAGGTCAGGAGCGACGACCGTCGGCGCCGGAACAGACACCGGGCAGATGCGCCGTGACAATATCCACGACCGTCGACAAGCTGGCGGCGGTAGCGGTAGCGGCCTCCGCCTTCCCCGCGCTGGGAGCGTCGACACACGCGACACCAGCCGCCCGTCAGGGTCGGCGGTGTCACCGTGCGCGCTCACGACCGCATGGTATTCGATCTTCGGCCGTTGGCCGCTGGCGAACAGGTCCCTGACCGCCCAGGATCGCCCGGAGCCGCTTTACCCGCACCGTTTCCTCGGATGTGGCCGGGGACCGTATGGTTCCTGACGTGGTGGACGCAGCGCAGGATGCCGGGCGGCGTGGGGGCGGCACGGCCGTGGCGGGCGTCCGGAAGCGCGATCCGAACCGCCGCCAGTCCATCATCGACGCGACCGCCGAACTGCTGGCACGGCGCGGCTACGGCGGCGTGTCGATGGCCGAGATCGGCGCCGAGGTCGGGATCGCCGCGTCGGCGATCTACTGGCACTTCCCCAGCAAGCAGGATCTGCTGGTCGAGTTGTTCGATCAGTGCCTGGATCGTCTGCGGGCCGAGCAGGTCGGCGCTGTCGAACGTCTGGGGCGGACACGCGAGGCACTGATCGAGATCGCTCGGCTCCAGGTGGAGTTCGTCGTACGTCAACGCGCCTTCGCGCGTGTCTACTACCAGGAGGAGCGCAATCTGCGGGACGCGGATCTCGTTCGTCTCCGCGGCAAGCAGCGCGCCTACGTCGAAACGTGGACGGATCTTCTCCTCTCCCTGCGGCCGGATCTCGATCCCGTGAGCGCGGAGTGCCTGGTGCACGCGACCATCGGCGCGGTCCAGTCCTCGCTGGTCTACAACAGTTCTCTGCCGCCGGAAGTCCTCGCGGATACTCTCACCGCGATCGCCCTGCAGGTCCTGGACAGCCCCCTCACTCGCTGACCTGAGGCTTCCGCACCCAGCGCGCCGCGCATGCGCCCGGTACGCCGCGCATGCGCCCAGCGCACCGTGCCCGCCGTCCCGCGGCTGTCGTCCCGCGGCTGTCGACTTCGCCCCTGATCGACACCTCTCGATCCTCTTGCGGGTCGCGGGCTGTGCGGCCACACTGCAAACCGGGAACAGAATGGATATTCAGTTCCAGGGTCGGAAGAGGTCGGCATGCTGCTACATCCCAAGGATCGAACGATCACCGTCCGCGACGCGGACCCAACAAGACTCACGATGTTGATCTCTGTCGGCGCACCGTTACCGCGCACTCTCCGAGGAGCCCGATGAGCCGCTTGGACAAGGTCCTCTACGAGAAGCGGGGGCCGGTCGCCTGGATCACCCTCAACCGTCCAGAGGTCAAGAACGCGATCGACATCGAGACCAGCGACCGCCTGTACGAGATATGGACGGACTTCCGGGACGATCCAGCACTCCGGGTAGCCGTTATCACTGGCGCGGGCGACGCCTTCACCTCGGGCGCCGACCTGCGTACCCACGCTCCGGAGTGGCAGACCGTCGGCCCGATGGTCGGCCGGGAGCGCCTCGAGGACGGGGTCAGCGGCATCACACGCGGCCCGCTGTCACGGATCGCCAAACCCATCGTGGCCGCGGTCAACGGCTGGTGCGTCGGCCACGGAGTCGAGCTGGTCATGGCATGTGACCTGCGGATCGCCAGTGACCGCGCCCAGTTCGGAACCTTCGAGGTCCGCCGGGGCATGCATCCCGCCGACGGCGGGATCGTCCGCCTCGTCAACAGCTGCGGAGTCGGATTCGCCCTGGAGCTCCTGCTCACCGGGAATCCGGTCACCGCGCAGCGCGCCTACACCGCCAACATGGTCAACGCTGTCGTCTCCCACGACGAGCTCGTCGACGAGGTGGAGAAGGTCGTCGACAGCATTCTGCGCTGCGACCAGGCAGCCATCGAATCCGCCAAGGAGACCGTGCTGGAAATCATCGGCCAGCCGCTTCACGACCAGCTCCGGGTGGAGGCGATGTGGGGATATGCGCTGTGCGGCGGCAACCCCACCGTCATGAAGCGATCTCAGGAGTTCTTCGACCGGGTGGACCGCGGCCGTGCCGGCAGCACTCCAACGCCTCTGTGAACTCCGACGCCTCTCTGAGACCAGTCATCGCGAGGTTCCTGTGAGTGCCATGATGGGCGGCCCCGACGCGGCGCCACTCTCGTCCGACCGACCGATGCCATTCGTGCTGGGCATTCCCGAGCGGTTGTTCCGCGTGGAGCCGTTTCAGTTCCACCCGGACGGCCTCGTGACGAGCGCCATGCCGCTCGGGCCCTGGCTGTCGACGGACGATCCGGGCCAGGACCAGGGCCCCGGGCCCGCCGTGACACCGGCCGGCGCGCTCGGTGTCCTGATCGACGACGTTCCCGGTTACGCCATCGGCGCGGTGACCGGGACGTGGTCGATCAGTACCGAGATCACGCTCGACATCGTCCGAGATCTTCCCCTGGACGGGACGATGGTCCACGCCGAGGGCCGCGTCGTCCACGTGGACGAGGTAGGCGCCCTGGCGCGGGGCCGCGTCCGCACCGAGTCGGGCGACGTCGTCGCATACTGCCAGGAGCGAGGCCGCTGGATCGACCGGTCACCCCCGGAGGACGTGATCGCCAACGGGGCCGTCACGACCGACGAGCCGCTGGACGCCGACACGTTCGCCGGCCTTTTCGGCCACGCTGTGACCGTGCGGCCCCCGCACCTGGATGTGACGGCACTCCCGCGGCTGGCCAACCCGCTCGGCAACCTGCATGGCGGTGTGACCCTCTGCCTCACCGACTGGCTCGCGGCGCTCACCCTGCCGCGCCCGGCGCGCACGGTCTCCATCCACGTCCACTACGTCCGCAACATCCCGCCGCTGACGAACGTCCAACTGACCGCGAACATCGAGCATCCAGGACGATCTCTCGGCGTCATCCGCGTCGTCGCCACGAACGAGACCGGCAAGCCCTGCACGATCGGCACCGTGGTACGCCATTAGCGCGTGGTCGCTCCCAGCTCAATGGCGAGGACTCCGCCGATCATCAGCACAATACCGCCCACCTGCACCAGGGACAGTTTGTCACCGAGAAAAATGGCTCCGATGAACGCTACCAGCGCAATACCGCTGGCAGCCCAAACCCCGTAGGCCACCCCGATACTCATTCCCATTTTGAGTATCTGTGACAGCAGGCCGAAAGCCACAATGTATCCCACTACCGCGACGATCGAGGGAAACGGCTTGGTGAATCCTTCCGACAGCCGCAGATTCACCGTCGCGGTCACCTCGGACAGAATCGCCAGGGTCAACAACAGAGCAGGCAAGATCGTGACCTTTCACGCGACGCTACCGGTATCGACGTATCAGTGGCCAGTAGTTTGGACGCATCGTCAGAACCCGACGTACTCCGCCGGCCGGGGCAGGTGGGCAGGTGGGACGTTGACGTATCCACCCACCTTCCCTGATCAAGGAGCTGGCGAACACCGCGGGCCCGTCCGGCCTGTGCCGGCGCCGGGTGCGCGCACTCCCGCTACGGGGCACTTCGAGATGCCCCATTGTTGGTCCGTCCATCGGGCGTGTATGGCCGCCGGTGGAGTTGTCGGCCCACGAAAGCCGGCCGGCTGCTGTCCGGCTTTTCACCAGCTCGCCAACCGGGGGCTTTCCAGTCAGCGGGTTCACCGATCCGACGGCTGACCGATGGCGGCAGGTAACGCGTGATCTGTGTGCTCGTTCTCTCCTGTCGATTTGCTGTGCGGTGCATGCCGTCGGCGAAGGTCGCCGCTATTACGCTGGAGGATACGTGGACCGCCGCTCCGTGATTGCGGGTATTGTTGTGGCCCCGCTCGCCACCACCACCACCGTCCTGTCGACGGCTTCGGCTGCCTCGGCAGGTGTGGCGTCCTGGTCTGCCGACACGAGCCGGAAATCGGCGGCACCACCAACGTCGCCGACCACCCGGAGTTCGCCTCCCGCAGAGCGACCAAGATACTGGACGGTGTACCGACCACCGGCTGGTTCACGGAGGACTTCACACTTGCCGAGCTGAAAACGCTGCGCGCCAAGGAGCGGCTGCCAGCCGTTCGGCAGGAGAACACGATATATGACGGCCGGTTCGAGATCCCGACGTTCGCCGAAGTGCTGGAACTGCGCCAGCGACTTTCCCGCGAACTCGGGCGTGAAATCGGAGTCTACCCGGAGACCAAGCATCCGACGTATTTCCAGAAGGCCGATCTGCCGTTGGAGCAGCGGCTCGTGGACGCCCTGGGCAAGCATGGCCTGAACAACCAGGGCGCCCCGGTGTTCGTGCAGTCGTTCGAGACGACGAACCTGGCCCAGCTGCGCAAACTCGGTCTGCGCACCGCTTCGGTGCAGCTGCTCAGCGCCAGCGGCGCCCCGTTCGACCTGGTCGACGCCGGTGACCCGCGGACCTACGCGGACCTGTCGACGCCGGCCGGGCTGCGGCAGATCTCGAGCTACGCGAACGGCATCGGACCGGAGAAGACACAGGTCATCCCGTGGGCCGCGGACGGCACGCTGGGCGCACCGACCGCGCTGGTCGCCGACGCGCACGCCGCGGGGCTGGTGGTGCACCCGTACACCTTCCGGGCGGAGAACAGCTTCCTGCCGGCGGACTACCGGCGGGGTACCAGCCCCAACGACTTCGGCCGGGCGATCGACGAGCAGGTGAGGTACCTGAAAGCCGGCATCGACGGGCTCTTCACCGACCAGGCGGACATCGGCGTCATCGCGCGGGACGACGCGTCCGCGAGGCCGTCCGGCACCGCGTGACAGGATCACAGCCTCTCCCGGCACGGGACGCGCCGTTCGGTGCCGGAGACCGTCGTCGGCCGGCGATGTCGCTACGGAACGTCACGCAGAGTTTCCCCGCCTGGGCTCCACTCCAGTGACCAGCCGTGACGCACTGCGACGTCGGCCTGGACTCCCTCGAGGAAGTCGTTCTCCCGTCGGATGATCACGTCGTCCTGCGCGACGTGGAACGACGCGACGACACAGATCCGAGCTCTCGGCGGCGCGTCACCCAGGCGGATTGTGAGTTGCTCGCCGGTCCGGGCGGCAACGGTGAGCACCGGTCGCAGCAGGGACCACTCCGGCGCGGTGTGCAGCCCGTAGGCGAAAACGAAGAAGCGCCTGAACGTCAGGAGCGCTCCCAGATCAACAAAGATCGTTTGCCCTTCCAGCTCGTCGCGGCGGCCTAGCCGCAACACCTGGCGGGGAGCCGCGTGCCCAGGGGCGCTGACGGTGTCGCCGAGGTCCTGCATGAGGCCGGCCGCCGCATCGTTCGCCTGCCAGAGACAGCCGAGATGGATGTTGCTCGGGCGGGGCAGTCCCGTCTGGGTTTTCAGCAGCGCCCACTGCAGGGTCACGGTCATGGTGCCCGAGCCGCGTTTCTCTTCCGTCCAGGCAGTGGCTGGATGATCGTCATCGAGCACGGTGACATGTTCCATACGCTGCTTGTGACGCGAAGAATGCTCGCCGTAGTTGATGCGGGTGGATGACGGCCGTGCCGGGGCACGGGTGGCCGTCGCACGGGCCACGGCTGCCGGGGCGGCCTCGTCGGGCCCGCTGAGGTCGAGCGGCGAACGGGTAGCTGCCGGCACGGGCGTGGCCGGTGCCGCAGGTCCGGCCGGCTGTGCGGGTCCGGCCGGCGGTGTGGGCAGCCGTGCCACGGCAGGGTCCCGCTCGGCGGGCGGTGCGTGCGGGGGCGGCGGGCGTGGGGGCGACGAGGGCACGATCACCGGGGGCACCCTGGGTGGGTCGGTGCGCGGCGGGTGCAGATGCGCGGCCACGTTCCGCCGGGTCCGGGCTGGCGAGGCCCGCGTGAGAAAGGCGGCCGCCCTGCTGGGATGCGCCGTCGCGATGTCCCCTCCGCCGGGTCCGGCGAGTCCCGGAAGACCGGTGACGTAGCCCTGTCCAACGGCCCGGAACTTCCATCCCCTCAGGTGGCGGTAGATCTCACCGAAGATCATTGCCGTCTCCAGCCCAGTTCCCGGATCCAGGCTGTAGCGGGCGATCTCGACATTGTTGGCGTGGTTCAGGACTCGAACGTAGGTGTGGCGCACCGACCGGAACGTCTGCCCGCGCCCGGCCGCGTCGTAGATCGCCATTCCGAACTGCAGGTGGCTGACCTCGGCCGGCACGGCGGCCAGCGTGACAACAAGTTTCTCCACGTCACCGACGAGCGGGCGCGGTGGCGGGGAAGCGCCGACCCGTTCCGTCGGGTTCGGCACCTGATGGGCCAGGAGCACCTGGGATGACGTCGCACCGCCGTTGTCGAGGACGACAAAACCGTCCAGCTCGACGGCGGCCGAGCCGGACCCGCCGCTCCAGCCGAGGCCGATGCCCACCCGCTCGATACCGGGTGCCTCGTCCGACAGCAGCACGTTCCCGCCCCTGGGCAGGATGACGGTCATGAATCGAGGTCCGAACGGCGGAACTTGGCGTCCAGGAAACGCGCCTGGATCGCCAGCTTGGCGGCGTCTCCGGTGTAGACGAGGTCCTGCAGCTCGTTGGCGCCTTCGTCGAGCAGCTGGAGCTGGCGGATCAGATCCTCGGCGGGCGTGGTGCCCGTGACACCGGGGCGTTCGGTGTACTGGGCCGGCAACGCGGTGAAGTCGCCGAGAGCCTGCGGGAGGTACTCGTGGATTATGGCGGTGAGATGCCTCATCTCCTCCTCACTCGCCGACTGGACCTCGATGTAGCGCAGTAACGGCCGCAGGACGTCATCAATGTCGCGCACGGTCGGCACCGCCCCGGGCGGCAGCCGTCCTCCGTCCACGTTCGCCCTCGCGACGATCCCGGCAAGCTCCCGTTGCAGCTGCTTGACCTCGCGGACGACCTCGGCCGTGTCCCGCGGCTCGGAACCGGCCGCCGAGGCTGCCTGGTTCCTGGGTTCCTCAGCGGTGCGGGAACGCCGTCGGAAGAACACGGCACCTCCTGTCCGTGCCGATCGTATGACGAGCGTCGCTCAGCCCTCGCTGGCGCGGGCCCGCTCCAGGTACGACTTCGAGCGTCCCACCTGGGTCTCGAGAGCGGTAACGGTCGCCGCCATGCTCTCGACCGCCTTCGCCCTGTACGTGTCGATGGCGTCCATCGTCGCGAAGATGTTGTCGAATGCCTTCTGCAGGGCCTCGACGCTGACCGTGCTGGACGACGCCTGCTCCTGGAGCTGGCCCGACTGCTGGCGCAGCAGCTCACTGGTCGACATGATCATATTGTTCGTCGTGGCGTTCAGCGCGTTGATCTGGTCGAGCACGAGCTTCTGGTTCGCCAGCGCCTGAGCGACGATCACCGCCGTGCGCAGTGCGGCGACGGTCGTCGTCTGCGCCCGGTCGACGCCCTTGACGAGCTCAAGGTTGTTCTTGCGGACGAGGTCGAGGGCGAGGTAGCCCTGCACGCTCACCGCCAGCTGGGTGAGCAGATCCTGCTGACGTTGGCGGATGGGGAACAGCGCGTCCGAGGCAAGCACGTCAGCGGTCCCCGGATCCGCGGCCCGCAGCCGATCGATCTTCGCCGAGACCGCGTTGTCGAGCGCCTTCGCAAGAGTCGCGTACTCGGTGAGCTTGCCCATCGCGACCCAGAGCTCCGCCTTCTCCTGCTCGATGGCGGCGTTGTCCTTGCGCAGTTCGTCCTGGCCGAAGTCGAGCGCCCTGATAATGGCGTCGAGCTGCTTCTGCGCCGACTGGTAGCGCTGAAAGTAGTTGGAGATCTTGGTGCCGAACGGCATCACGCCGAGTAACCTGCGGGCACCCTTCAGATCGGCCCTCGCCGGGTCGAGCTCGGTCACCGTCTGGCGTAGTTCGACGAGCGTGCCGGCGACTCGCGCCTGGGCGTCACCGCCACGGCCACCGCGGGTGCCGCGCAGCGCCGCCGCCGGACGCTCGAGCATCCGGTTGGACGTCCGGGCACTCGCGACGATCTCCCGCTGGCCCATCGACACGATATCGTTGATCTTGTCCTGGAACACCGGGCTTCTCGGGTCCTGCGCGGCGAGGTCGTCAGCGAACGCCACAGCCCTCCTGCGCAACTCCGCCCGGGTCGCTTCGTCGAGCGGAATCATGCTGTCCACCCGGTCGTCGGCGACGACCGGAACGGGCGTCGGCGGGGAGAGCTCGAGCGCGCCGCCCGCGGCTCCTGTCACGGCGGCCCCGGCCGCGGGCGGCGTCAGCGGCCCGCCCAGGTCCAGCGAATCCGACATGAACGTCACCTCCCAACCCATGCCGCACCCAACTGGTGTCCGCGCTGCGCAAGGTGTCGGCCACACTCGACCCTACGCGGTATGTCGGGTGGATCGTCAGCTGTGTGGATGGCAGCGGGCCAGACAGATCGGTGACATCACCGCGCCGCGACCGAACGCGGGGGCAGAACCGACAACCGCACGCCACAACGCGAGAACGCCCATACCCATCGCGGGTTTCTCCGAATCCCCGGCTCGCGCGTGTTCCGTCCCCGATGCTCCGTCACCGATGCGGTGGCGGGAGCACGCCACTGGCCGCGATCCGCTCTCACCTATGATATTCATGCGCGAATTTTCGGTGAGAATGCTGTAACAATCCGTGTTCGCGACGAACGGGGGAAAGATTCTTGACCAGGCGCACGGGCTCGCTGGTCGCCGGACGGTATCGGTTGGTCGAGTCCCTCGGCGCCGGTGGGATGGGCACCGTCTGGCGGGCGGTGGACGAGGTGTTGAGCGTCGAGGTCGCTGTCAAGGAGCTGAACGTGCCGTCCGGCGCCACAGCCGTCGAACGGGAGCGCTGGATCGGCCGGGCACAGCGGGAGGCGAAGAACATCGCCAAGCTGCGGCACAACCCGCACATCGTGACGATCCTGGACGTGGTCGTGGACGACGGCATGCCGTGGATCATCATGGAGCTGGTGCCGTCGGCGCGGACGCTCGCCGACGCCGTCCGGACCGGGGCACTGCCCGCGCCGGAGGTGGCCCGGATCGGGCTGGCCGTGCTGGACGCGTTGACCGCCGCGCATCATCTGGGCGTCACCCACCGGGACGTCAAGCCGGCGAACATCCTGCTGGCCCCGGACGGCCGGGTCGTGCTCATCGACTTCGGACTGGCCCTGCACGACTCGGATCCCACGATCACCCAGAGCGGGTTCGCCCCGGGCACGCCGGCGTACATGGCGCCGGAGCGGTTCGCCGGGGAGCGCCTGCTACCGGCCAGCGACCTGTTCTCCCTGGGTGCCACGCTCTACCACGCGGCCGAGGGCCGCCGTCCGTTCGAGCGGTCCAGCTGGCCGGCGACGATGCACGCCGTGCTGTACGAGGACCCGCCGGCGATGCGGACCGACGGCAATCTGGTCGCCGTCGTGCTCGGGTTACTGGTCAAGGATCCGGGCGAGCGCATGTCCGAGTCGGACGCGCGCCGCCGGCTGGCCCGGGTCGGGGCGCGGTCGACTCCGGCGGCGGGGCGAACAGCGTTCAGGCCGCCCGCCGGGCTACCGGACGAGGCGGAGCCAGCCGAGCAACCGGCGCCGCGGCCGCGGCGGCCCGACTCCCCACCAGCCCGCCGGTCCTCCCCCGGCAGGGCCGGCGGTGGCACGGCAGCCGGCGGGGACTCCGACGAGGACGGTTTCCGGACCGGTTTCAAACCGAGCTATGACGACCTCGGCGGCGGCGTCATCCTGACGGCGCTTGGCGCGGCGCCGTGGCTGGTGGCCGTCTTCGCGGTCGGTTTTCCCTGGTGGATGCTGGCCATCGGGGTGCTGGTCAGTGGGTTCGGGCTGCTGGGCCTGCTCGGTTGCCTGATGAACTTCGGCGAGAGCTTTCCCGGCAAGCCCCAGGCCAGCTATCTTGCTGCCGCGGTGTTCCTGCTCGCGGTGGCCGCCGCGCCGTGGCTCGTGGCGGCGTTCGTCGTCGGATACGCCTGGTGGCTCGACGTCATCGGCGTGATCGTCGGCGGCATCGCCACGCTCATCGCCATCGCCTGCGTCGTGCTCTTCTTCGAGGATCCGTCGAATCCCGACTGTCTCGAGCTCGATGCCGGCGGGCTGACCCTCCGGCGCGACGACCAGACCTACCGGGTGAGCTGGACGGACGTGAAACAGGCGTGGGTCGACCCGGGCAGTCGGCGCCTGCAGGTGGCTCCCGTCCGGGACGAGGTGGCTTTCCCCTACCGGAACCGGACGAAGGCACCCATGATCAACAAAACCACGGGTGCGCTGACCTTCTGTGAGCTGGATCGGCTGCGAGTCACCGTGCCCGCGCTGGACCAGGCGCTGCGCAGGGCAGCCGGCCCCGGCCGGTGGCGCCCGTCCTGACCGCCCCGGCGGTGGCGCCCGGTGATGTCAGCGGTCAGCGCGCCAGACCGCATCGGTCCTGCGGTGGCCCACGCCCGCAGCCCGGCTCGGGCGGCCGGGCGGTCCGGCCGCCGCCCATCCGCCATCTCACCAACCCACGACCCGGCACGACCGACAAGTCGGACCTATACATGCAGCTCAGATAGCTCGTCACGCTGCATGGTGGACCCTGTGTACCAGCATCCGAACCGATTGATCTTGGCTGTTGGCCTTGAAATCACCGTCCTTCCGGTCGCTACCCGGCGCCTGGCCAGGGGCGATGCCCCGTGACCGCCCCGACCGTCACATCATCTACCGAATCGAACGTGTGTTCTGTAGACTTGGCGCGCCCGCGGCGAGGTTCTCCGGGTAGGAGGCGTCGAGCTCGTAGCGGACATAGTTGCTGAGGGGGTTCTCGACGATGTGGACGCGGCCGAACGTCTTGCCCGAGGCGACCGCGTCCCTGATGAGCTGGACGATCGCGGCCTTCGC
>NZ_CAAAFS010000030.1:0-9303 GCF_900634755.1 Protofrankia symbiont of Coriaria myrtifolia | reverse complement strand
GGTAGGTGCGTTGGCGGTCGGCGTCGCCGGGCACGTCGTAGTACTGGCGGGCCTCCAGACGGACGGCCTCGGTGGTGAAGGTGCTGTGGAAGGCCACGAGCTCCGCGGGAGTTATACGCCCTCGGCCAGGCGGGCGGCCGCGTCGAGGATGAGCCATTGACCGGCGCACCAGGTCATCGGACTTCGCGGCTCATTCCTGGAGAATGACGCGCTCACCCTCGGCCACGGGCTCCTGGAAGGCGGCGAAGTAGCGTTCCAGAAGCTCGTCGGGGACGGTGACGCTGTTCGCGCCGCGCGCCCGGCCGCGAAGAGCGAGCCGACGCCGGAGTGTTTCGAGGTCGGCCTTCAGGCGGATGAGTTCCCACCGGCATCCGTGGCTCTCGATCGCGGCCTTGTACCGGTCCCGGGTGGCCCGGTTCCAGAAGCTGTAGTCGATGACCCCGGGCGCCTTCATCTCCATCAGGCGGATCAGCTCGTCCCACAGCTGCCACTCGGCCGCGGACTTGAGATGCTCGTACTCCGCTGGATCGAGCTCGCCACCGTCGCGGCCAGTCCATTCCCACACGACCTCGTCGATGGAGAGTCGGGTGTAGCCGCGTCGCTCGAGCGCCCGCGCATATGTGCTCTTGCCGGAGCCAGGCAGGCCACACATCATCACGACGAGACCTCGCTCCGTCCCGACGAGCTCCGGCAGGAGATCCGAACCGTCCACGACGGCGAGAATACGGGATCTTGGACGGTCAGGGTGCGAGACGGTCGGGGGTTGTCTCGGGGCGACCATCTGGCGGGCGCCGGCGGCAGCGGATCAGTTGACGTCTCAGTGGGGATCTGCGAGCGGGTTCGCGGCCAGGTGGCCGTTCGCCGCCAGGGAAGCGTCCCGAGCGGGTTACACCGCACCGCTTCGACACTTAACAGAGCCTGAACATGATCATCCTGGGTCGGCCATGCGGCTGGCCAGCGGCTCCGGCCGCATGCCCGGTCGGCGCCCACGGCCTCGTCGAACCGCCCGGAAGGATCCGTGTGTAAGCGCGAGCCCCGACCGATCCGAGCCCCACCCGGAGACGTTCCACAACGTCCGCACCCACAATGAGCGCACAGAACCCATCGTTTTCTCGAACAACAAGCAATCGCGTACGTTACCCGCAGTATTTAACAGCCCCTTCCATCTTGGTCATGCCACAGCGCTGCTCGACCACCCGCATCGGTCACGACGCTGAAGCTCAGCCTTACCACGACACGTTCATGCAGTACCGTTGCATTCGCACACACCGGAGGATCTTGATCGTAGGTCTTCCGACTCGGATCGCTAAAGGTTGTTTCGTAACTTGGTTGAGCGCAATGCGGCTCGCCCAGTGGTGCCGGTCAGCTGGGCCGGCTGATGTCGTAAGATAGGCGATTCCGGCAGCGGTGACGGCGAGGGTGTGTGCCTGGCGGCGGTAGTCGCGCAGGATCTTTGAACCGCCAGGCCGATCCCGCCGGTGACCCCGGCGGAGAGCGTGTCGTCCCACTTCCCCCACACCACGACGGTGACTGCCACCGCCAGGGCGGCGAGCCCCGCCGCCACCCATGCGGTGCCGATACCGCGCGCTCGCTGTCCCCCATACCGTCACATCATCACGACCGCCCCGATCGCACTGTGCACCGCCGGAAACAGCGGCCCCGGAGCCGTTCCGGGGTGCCTGAAGCCTCCGTGATTCGGTTGCAGGAGTTCCCGCCGACGGGAAGATCCACATTCAAGATCGCCGGTCATCGACGAATGCAACGGTGCCGCGTCAGTCCACCCACGGGCCAACGCCGCCGATCCGCTCGACCGCGATCCGAACGATCATTCCCGTTTCGGAGCCGCGGTTCCCGAAGGGGTAGACGTCAGTGCCGAGATAGCGCCGGGCCAGGGTGTCCATGAGCGCGGTGAACTCGTCCGGGATCCCTGGGCCGAGGAGGGTCGCTCGGCCCCGCACAGTGAGGTACTGGGTGAGGCCGTCCGCGGCTCCGTCGGCGGTTCGCTCGTTGTCGTGGATGATGACCGTCACTCGCGGGTCCCGGCGCAGGTTGCGCACTTTCCGGCGATGCTCCTCCACACCGAAGACAAGGCTGCCTCTGTCGAGGGCCATCCACACCAGCGAGGCCTGCGGCGCACCGTCAGGGTCGATCGTCACGACGGTTGCCTCCCGGTCCGATGCGAACAGCCGTCGGGCGCTTGCAGGCAACGCCGGCATCCCTTTCCCGTCCAAGTGCTCTGTCGTCGCCTGGCCGGTCATCAGCGCTGCTCCTCGTTCCACGAGTTCACGGTTCCTGAAGGGCACCACGACGCGGACAGGGCCGAACTGTCCGCGTTGCGGTAACGCGGCTCCTGTTCGGCGATTACCGCGAGGCCGGTGGCTTCGACCGTCCGTCATGTCGGACGTCGATGAGTACCTTCCCGACCGCGCCGCCCTCGACCGCGTCGTGCGCGGCGGCCGTCTCGGCCAGCGGGAAGCGGTGCACCGGCAGCCCGGCGTCTTCGCCGGCCCGCAGGGCGCCCGCGGCCACGGCGGCGCTCACGTCCTCCACGGCCTGACGCTTCGCCGCGTCGGGCATCGTGTAGACGAGCACGAACTGCAGGCGGGTGTTGGCGAACATGTGCGCCCGGAGGGGAACGGTCAGCTGCGAACCGCTGGTGTCGGCGTAGATGGCGACAACCCCGTTCGGGGCTATGACCTGCTGGTTGAGCTCGGCGTTCACGACGGGGTCCACCTCGACCACCATGTCGACGCCGTCGGGGGCGGTCTTGCGTACCGCTTCGGCCGCGTCCGGGGTGCGGTAGTTGACGATGTGGTGCGCGCCGGCCGCGGAGGCCAACGCCGCCTTCCGCGGAGAACTGACGGTGGAGACGACGTTCGCCCCGGCCCAGCGCGCCAGCTCGATCGCGGCGTGCCCGACCGCTCCCGCGCCGCCGGCGACGAGCACGGTCCGGCCGGCCAGCGTCGACGGTCCGAGGACGGACGGGCCGTCCGGGTGGACGGTGAGGGCACGGTGCGCGGTCATGGCCGGGATGCCGAGGCTCGCCCCGAGGTCGAACGAGGCAGCCGGGGGCAGCGGCACCGCCCGGCGCGCAGGCAGTACCACCGCCTCCTGCGCGGTGCCGTCAGCTCGCTGCCAGGCTGCCTCCCAGATCCACACACGTTGTCCCACCCGCGCGGGATCAACTCCCTCGCCGACCGCGTCGACGGTGCCGGCGCCATCCTGGTTGGGAACCTGACCTGTCGGCGGGAGCGACGAACCCAGCGCTCCCCGGCGCGCCTTCCAGTCCGTCGGGTTCACCCCCGACACGGCGACGCGGACACGGACCTGGCCCGGCCCCGGCTCGGGCTCCACCCGTTCCACCAAGCGCAGCACATCGGATCCCCCGACCCGCTCATACACGATCGACTTCACGCAGTGTTCCTCTCAGGAGAACTCAGGACGACCAGCGGGAACGCCGGCACGTCCCGGTCGTCGCCCCCGCACGGGGGGCCGAACCACCATGTCAGGATGACCCGGCAGTTGATCCACCGGAAGTGGCCCGCGAGACACCATCCGATAGGATCTGGCCATGCATCGGGTCGCCGTGCTCGCCCTGGACGGAGTCATCCCGTTCGAACTCGGCATTCCAGGGCGGATCTTCACCGCCGCCATCGGGTCAGATGGCGAGCCGCTTTACGAGGTGATCGTCTGCACCCTCGACGGCCGGCCGGTCCGCACCGATGCGGGGTTCACCATCGCCGTCGACCACACGGTCGAGGTCCTCGCGGCGGTGGACACCGTCATCATCCCACCCGTCCATCCAATCGAGATCAACATGGCCGGACGGTTGCCCGAGTTGGTAGCCAGCGCGCTTGCCCGCATCCCGGCGGGTATACGCATCGTGTCGATCTGTACAGCCTCCTACCTTCTGGCTGCCGCGGGCCTGCTCGACGGCCGCCCGGCCACCACCCACTGGTTTGAGGCCGACCGCTTCCAGCGGATGTTCCCCCGGGTGAAGGTCGATCCTGACGTGCTGTTCGTGGACGACGGCGATGTGCTCACCTCGGCGGGTGCCGCCTCCGGCATCGATCTGTGCCTGCACCTCGTTCGTCGCGATCACGGCAGCGATGTCGCCAACCGCGCGGCCCGCCTCTGCGTTGTGCCGCCATGGCGTGATGGGGGACAGGCCCAGTACATCGAACATCCTGTCCCGCCGCTATCGGCCGCCAGTACCGCTCCCACCCGCGCCTGGGCACTCGAACGTCTGCCGGAACCGCTGTCCCTGGCCGAGCTCGCAGCCCACGCGGGCATGAGCGTACGCACCTTCACCCGGCGGTTCCGCGACGAAGTCGGCCTGACCCCCGGCCAGTGGCTGACCGGGCAGCGGCTGGAACGCGCCCGGCACCTTCTCGAAAGCAGCGGCCTGCCGATCGACATCGTCGCCCGACAGGCCGGGTTCGGCACCGGAATCTCCCTCCGACAGCATTTCCGTACCTCCGTCGGCGTCTCGCCGGCCGTCTATCGGCGTACCTTCCGCACCCGGAACCGTTAACCCGCCGTTCCCACGCGCCGATGAAATTCGCGATACCTGTGCTACGTCATGTCTCGACCAGAAAGAGCGGGGATACTGCACTTCATCAGTCCTTCAGGGGACGCCGAGATCGCGTTCGCCCAGCCGCATCCTCGTCTGCGCCCGGGAGCGCATCTCTACCGGGGGCACCGGATGTACCTGCTTCGCCCGCGGCGGAAATTAGAGATTCCTGTCAGTGCTGTGACCCTCGTCCTGGGATTTGCCGAAGAACTGCGCGTGAGCGACCTTGGCGAAGGAGCGGCAGCGGACAGTTACGATTCTTTTCTCGCCGGGCTCCAGACGCGGGCCAAAATAGTTGAGAACAACAGAAGCCTGTACGCGGTGGAAGTGGTCCTCATGCCGTGGGTGGCGTTCACCCTGTTCGGTGTGGCCATGCACGAGGTGGCCGAGAGCGTCCTGGATCCGGGTGACCTGCTTGGCGGCCGTGTCCGTGACCTGACCGGGGCACTGGCAGCCCTGCCGGACTGGGAGCAGCGGTTCGAGTTGCTTGACACGGTGCTCGCGCAGTGGATCGACCGCGGGCCCGCCCACTCGCCACCGGGTTCCAGGTAGCGGCCGCCGTGCCGTCCCCCGGAGCATCACTGCGGCGTCCGATGGCTGCTTCGGAGGCGTGAGCGGCGATACTGGCTGTGGTCGGGACGATACTCCTGCCAGCGGCCGCGGTGGCTTCCCCGTCCGAAGCGGGAACTGGGAATCGGCACCATCTCCGTACTCGGCCTCGAGGTGTCACCACCGGTGCAGGTTCCCGGTCTGACCAGGGCCACCGCTATCGGTGCCGGTCCGGGCATCGGATACGCGATCGTGTCGTCATGTTTCTTCCGGTCCTAACCGCAACGCACCCGGCGGTTTCGGGGAGGCCCGGAAAGCGGCCGGCCGAGCGGGTGTGTCATCGTGCCACCAATCCGCATTCCCTCCCGTCCCAGGAGATTTCTGGAACCAGGAGGGGTCCTCGTTCGGCTCCGCGCACCACCGGGCAAGGCCGGAACCGGGCGGACGCTAGTCCGCTCCCGGGCCACCGGATACCAGCCTCAAGAACGAGCCCCCGAACGGGCCCAACCACCGGGGGCTTCGCGGTTACACCGCCGATAGCGGATCTACCCGGCAACCAGTCGATCTGTCGTTTCAGGCGCTCGGCCTCCTGGAGATGGGCGCTTCCCGGGTGCCTATCAGCGTACTGCCCTTGAAAACGCCGAGTTCCACGGTGGCGTACTGGATCCCGTTCGAATCGATGGCGTACGTGTTGTAGGTGTAGGTCGTGCCACACCCGGTCGTGTAGCCGTGCCAGGGCCAATAGTGCTTGGCGCCGCGGTTGGGGACGGTCACCAGCCGAATGCCGATCTTGTAACCGTCGCATCCATCGTCGGCCCCCTTCAGCGTGACCGCGGTGAGGCGGTTCGTACCACCCCACTGGAAGAGGGCCTCCGAATGGGCATAGGGATCGAAAGAGCCAACGGTGCTCGTGATGTTGCCAGCGGCCTCTGCCTGCCCGGCCATCAGCGGGACGAGCGCAATCGACGAGAGGACGACAAGGGTCAACAAACGTAAACGTTTCCGCATGAAGCCTGGTCTCCAACTGTCCGGTCGGTCGAGGGCTTGCAGGACAAAGTCCAGCATAGTGGATTCCAGAAGATGCGCGGTGCGGATGAGGTCCCGGTCGGGGTCTCACACCGCGCAAGTCGGGACGCACTCCAGATCGATACGTGGTCCTGTGAGCCGCGACAACAGATTACATGATCGCATTTATCAATGCGCCGACCTGCGACGATGTGCTCATGTATAGAGAATGAAACCGACGGTTCTTACTCGAGAGAAGCCCGCACGATCACGTCGCTCAACATCCACGGGAGACGAGTCGATGTGAGAGATAAGACACGGCTCTCATGCGATCGCGAGGAGCAGCGTCACCACCGCAGCTCGCGGTGCCGGTGCGGCTTGCCGGCAGCGACAAGGCCGCGGAAAAGTATTGCTGACCGGCCTTCTGTGACAGGCGCGTAGGCAACCCACCCGGTTGCCTACGGTTCTCCGCATCGCCACCGTGAGCCCGCCGTCCGCACCGGGTGTCAGTCCCGTTTGAATGCCTCCCGGCGCAGCAGCTGGAACAGCGTGGGGGCGCCTTCGGAGGTTGTCACCGCGGCAACCTTGCGCACGAACCGGGTATCGGTCGCCTGTTCGAGCAGGCTCGCGGCAAGGTCGGTGCGGCTGGTGAAGACACCCGGCGCCTGGTCCTCGCGGAGCTCGTAGCTCGTCACACCGGGCGCATCGAAAAGGCCCGAGGGACGCATGATCGTCCAGTCCAGATCGCCGCCGCGCAGGAATTCCTCCATACGGCGCATGTCGGCGTAGGTCGTCTTTCCGATCGTCGCTGTGATCAACGGCTGGAAGACACGGTTCAGTAGGAAACCGCCGTCCGCATGATGGTGCGGCTCGGCGGCGCTCGAGCTCACCACGACCACGCGCTTGACCCCGTGCCGCGCCATCGCGGCGGTGATGTTACGGATGCCGTCGCTGTAGATGGTGACCGGCTTTCGGGTGAAAGGCACACCGAGCGCCGACAGTACGACGTCGGCTCCTTCGACAGCTCGGTCGACGGCCCGCGCGTCATGCGCGTCGGCCTCCACGACGTCGAGTTGTTCATGCGTGATCGGGAATTCCGCCGGTCGCCTGGTTACCGCGGCGACGTGCTGACCGGCGGCCAGCGCCTGTCCGGTCAGCAGCCGGCCGGTCGGCCCGTTGGCGCCGAAAACGACGATCCTCATGGTTGCGCTCCTTCCGAATGATCCGTTCATGCGGTGGTACCCGCGGTGCGGTAGTACTTGGGCGCCCATATCCGGCGGTAGAGGAACCTGGCGGGCGGCGGCAGCATCCCGAGAACTTTGGCCTGTATTCCCTCGGATGTACCGTCGAGCAGCCACGGGAGGAATTCCGCACCCCCACGCAGGCCCTGCGTTTTACGAATCGTCGTGGTGAACGCCGCCCATCCGTCGGGGCCGAGGTATGTCTCCACCAGCGGCAGGGCTTCGTGTTCCTCGTGCCGCATGTGAGCGGTCAGGCTCGTGCTGAAGGCGTCGATGCTCCTGATGAGTCCTGCCGTTTTGTCCGATGCGAGGGCATCGTCGATGCGTTCGAGATGTGGCCCGATCTGCGCGTGCTCGGCCTCCACCGCATCGAGAACGGCGATCTCGTCAGGCCGAAGCGCCTTGTCGCGCAGCAGGGGCCACAAGATGGCGTCCTCGACCTGATGGTGGATGTGGAGCTGCCTGGTGAACATCGCCCAACCCGCGTGTACTGCCGGCGTCCGGACGTGGCCACGTCCGCATGCGAGCCGCAGGCGCTGCAGGTCACGGGTGAAAGCGGCGTGCGCCACATACATCATGGTGAAATCGACCGTGCCGGCCGGTGGCGACGTACGGTTGTTCTCGGCGTTCGTATTATTGGCCATCTGTGCTCCGAACGGGTAGTTGGCTGGTCAGGGGATCGCGCTGCCGCCAGTCCTGATTGATCTTTGAGGTGTCGGTTACCGACATGCGACAGTGCCGCCGGCAGCATCAGCGCGGCGCCGAGACCCTGCGCGAGCCGCGCGCCGACCAGAACACCGGGGTTCCCGGCAAGTCCGCCGATCAGCGAGGAAACTCCGATCGGGCTGATTCCCGCGGCCAGGACACGGCGGCGGCCGAGAAGGTCTGCGACCCGGCCGCCCAGCATCATGAAGCCGCCGTAGGTGAGCAGGTAGCCGCTGGGAACCCACTGCCGGCTCTGCGCCGAGAAGTCCAGGTCACGCCGGATGTTGGGAAGGGTCACACTGACGATCGAGGCGTCGAGGAAGGCGAGGAAGGCGAGGAAGGCGAGGAAGGCGAGGAAGGCGAGGAAGGCGAGGAAGGCGACAGCGTACAGCAGAGCCAGCGTGATCTGGCCATGACGAGTCCCGAGGAAGGATCCGCCGATGCTGCTCCCAGGGTTGGTGACCTTGTCGGCGGCCCTGGCCCTGCCGCCGTTGACTGTGGTCACATCGTCTGGAAGACGCTCGGCCGGCCGGCTCGTTCCGATCAGGCGTTCGGCCCCTGCGCCACTGGCGACTGCGTCCAATTCAGGATCCCTCCCATGTGCGGCCGCCGTGGCCGCCGGCTCGGAGTCAGCCGCGTTCGACCGTCATCTCTCTGTCGGATCCCGACGGGCGGATGTGACTGTTGCCCTCGTCACCCCGTGGGCGCCGCTGCCGACGACGTTCAGGACCCGGGACCGGTCGGCCGGGCCGGTGCGGCCTGCCCCGTCACATCGGCGGTGCCGGATTCGTCATTGCTCAGGAGGGGTTCGATCGAAGGAGCGGTGATCCGTGGACGATGCGACGTGGCAGGCCGAGCAGTTCGAGCGACAGCGCCCACAGCTGCACGCGGTCGCCTACCGCATGCTCGGTTCGCGCAGTGAGGCCGAGGACGCGGTCCAGGAGGCGTGGCTGCGTCTGAGCCGCTCCGACGACGATTCGATCGGCAACCTCGGCGGCTGGCTGACGACAGTCGTGGGACGGGTGTGCATCGACATGCTGCGTGCCCGCCAGGCCCGCCGGGAGGACTATGTCGGTACCTGGCTGCCCGAACCGATCGTCAACGTCGACGACAGCGACGACCCGGAACAGCGGACGGTGCTCGCCGACTCCGTCGGCCTGGCCCTGCTCGTCGTGCTAGAAACGCTCACCCCGTCCGAACGGCTCGCGTTCGTCCTGCACGACATGTTGA
>NZ_CAAAFS010000029.1:0-2105 GCF_900634755.1 Protofrankia symbiont of Coriaria myrtifolia | reverse complement strand
GTCCCGCCGCCACCGGAGCCGCCGCCACCACCGAAGTAGCCGCCGCCCGCGCTGCCGCCCGCGCCACCACCGGACGTGGTGGCGGTCGGGTCCAGGCAGGGTGGGGTGTGCACCCCGCTGCAGGGCAGGTTCCCGGCACCGCCGGCACCGGGCGTGCCGTCAGTACCGTCTCCGCCGCAGCGCGGATCGGCCAGCGGATCGGTGGTCGGGGGATTCCCAGCGCCGTGCCGGCACGCGTTCAGTCCTCCGGCGCCTCCGGTGGTCTGAGTGCCGCCCTTGCCCGGGAGTCCGGCATTACCACCATCGACGGTCGACCCAGCGTCGGTGCCGGCGTCACCGCCGCCGGCACCCCCGGCTCCGCCGAGCGCGTTGCCCTGCCCGCCGGTGCCGCCGCCGCCGCCGGCACCGACCAGCACCCGGGTGGACTGGTCGCACTTCCGTGCGGCACATCCCGCCGCGGCCACGCGGACGTCGGAGGAACCGCCGCCGCCGGAACCGTTACCACCGTCGAACGCTGTCCCGCCGTTCGCGCCGGAGCCATCACCAGGCCCACCTGACACGCCGGCGTCGGACCCACCGAACCCGCCGAGTGCTCCCGATCCGCCGGAGGGGCCATTGCTCATTCCGCCCGAGCGCGAGGCCGCGGTTCCGTTGGCGCCCTTGCCCGCCACGTCCACCTGCAGGACCTGGTTGCCCTTCAGCCCCGTCAGCGACCCGGACGCCTGGCCACCGCCGCCTCCGGGACGCCCGGTGATGTCCCCTGCCGGGGACGGGTGTGCCGCGTCACCAGCGATGAAGTAGTGCCCGCCCTGGGCGCCGGTCACCACGACCTCGACCGAGCTCACTCCCGCGGGCACCGTGAAGGTGTCCGATCCGATGTTGTGATAGGTGCAGGTCATTGTCGTCGTCCCGGACAGCACACCGGTCGTCCCGCACACCGGCGGGGTCGGAACGGCCTTCGGTGGTGCGCTGATCGCGATCCCCACCGGCCGGTCACCGACGGGGATCGGGGTGCCGGCGGTGTTGCTGGCCACATCGATCGGCGTCACCGTGTCGCTGTCGCGGTTGACCGCATAGGCGGCCACGCCGTCCGGCGTGACCGCGATGTAGAACGGTTCGATGCCTCCGGTGGAGATAGGAGTGCCGGGGGTGTTGGTGGCCACATCGATCGGCGTCACCACGGCGTCACGCTCATTGGTGACGTACACGGTTCGGCCATCGGGCGTGATCGAGATCCCGACCGGGCGGTCGCTGACCTGAATCGGTTTGCCGGGGGTGTTGGTGGCCACATTGATCGGTGTCACGGTGGCGCTGGCAGCGTCGGCGTTGTCCGTGACGTACACGGTCTTGCCGTCGGGTGTGATCACAATTCCCTGCGGGTTGTTCCCGGCTGGGATCGGTGTGCCGGGGGTGTTGGTGGCGACATCGATCGGCGTCACCGTGTTGCTTGCGGCGTTGGTGACGTAGGCGGTCCTGCCATCGGGGGTGATCGCGACGTAGTGTGCGTCGTCCCCGACCGGGATGTGGGCACCGGGAGTATTGGTGGCCACATCGATCGGCGTCACGTCATCGCTGGCGTTGTCCACCACGTAAGCGGTCCGGCCGTCGGGAGTCACTGCGACCCCGAACGGGAACTGACCGACCGGGATCGGGGCACCAGGGGCGTTGGTGGCCACATCGATCGGCGTCACCGTGTTGTCAGCCCGGTTCGTCACATAGACGGTCCTGCCATCAGGTGTGACCGTAAGCCCTCTGGGGCTTGCACCTACCCGGATCGGGGCACCGGCCGTATTGGTCGTCACGTCGATCGGGGTGACCGTGTTCCCGAAATTGTTGATCACATAGGCGGTGGCCGCTGCCGGCTTCGGAGCAGGGCTCGACGTTGGGTCCGGACTCGATGTCGGGCTCGGTGTCGGTGTCGGTGTCGGGCTTGTTGTCGGAGGCGTGGACGGCTTCGTGGGCTTCGTGGGCTTGGGCTCCTGCGAGGAACCCCACGTGATGATGACCTCGCCGTCGCCCTTGTTGACGGTCCCGGCGTTGACACCAGCGGTCAGGGCGACAGAGCTCACTGTCGGTGCGGCGAAGGAGCTTCCCCCGCCCCCACC
>NZ_CAAAFS010000028.1:0-2527 GCF_900634755.1 Protofrankia symbiont of Coriaria myrtifolia | reverse complement strand
GAAGTACCCACCGCCACCGCCGCCACCGGCGCCACCGCCCGCAGCCGGATCATCGGGGTTGCGGCAGGGCGGGGTGTGCACACCCAGGCAGGCCTGGTTTCCCACGCCCCCGGCGCCGCCTGACCCAGAGCGGCCATCGGTGCCATCACCGCCGAAACGCGGATCGTTGGGATCGGGCGGAGGCGGAGTCGCGTGCCGCCCGGCGTTGAGCCCCCCGGCCCCACCTGCGGTCTGGGTTCCAGCGCCCCCAGGAGTCCCCGGGTGGCCACCATCGACGACGGCACCACCAGCCGCGCCGGCAGTACCGCCACCGGCGCCGCCGGCACCGCCCAGCGCGTAGCCCTGGCCACCAGTGCCGCCGCCTCCGCCGCCGCCCGCACCGACCAGCACCCGGTCCGCCAGACCGCACGTCAACGTCGCGCAGCCACCAGCCGCGATCCGTACATCCGAGGAACCGCCGCCACCGGCGCCGTTGCCACCGTTGAGGCTCGCGGTCCCGCCATCGGCCCCGGCCGCGTCCCCCTTACCGCCTGCTACACCGCTGTTGGAGCCGCCGAAGCCCCCCACGGCGCCCTGCCCCCCGGAGGGTCCGTTGTTCTTCCCGCCAGACCGGCTCGCCGCCGTGCCGTCAGTACCCTTGCCGGCAACATCGACCTGCAGGACCTGACCCGAGGACAGACCCGTCAGCGTGCCATACGCCTGGCCGCCGCTCCCACCCGGACGGCCGGTGATATCACCCACCGGCGAGCCACCATGAATGTCGTCACCGGCAATGAAGTAATGCCCGCCCTGGGCGCCGACCACCGTGATCTCGAGCCATTTCGCTCCCGCCGGCACGGTGAAGGTGTCTAACCCGACCGTGTCGTAGGTGCAGGTCTTCTCGTTGAGGACGCCCGAACTCCCGCACAGGTCGGCTTTTGCCGAAGAAGCGCTCGACGCGGACAACGCCGCCACTGAACTGGTCAGCACAATAACCAGCACCGAAACGGACCACGCAGAGACACGACGCTTGCGTATGACGATCAGCCCTCTCTGGCGGCGTATTCGTAAACCAAAAGAAACTCCCAAGACCAAGCACCTCTCAGCTATGCCCCTCGGAATCGGGGCTCGGGGCTCCAGGGGTCCCGAACCGTTTCTTGCTGGGTCAGGGTTGATGCGCCGGCGAGGCGGCGGGCCGGCACCGCGGGCCTCCGCGTTTCCTGCCCGCGATCTTCCTCACCGCATCCGCGGTATATCCGTACGGTTTCCCGGTCCCGGTCCCGGCGCGCAGCACCGGAACCACCTGTCCGCTGTGGGTGTTGCAGAAACCGCGTTTCGTCACGTGACGAAACATCGGGCGGGCCATGCTCGGTGCCGCGCCCGCCCGCGGACCGGGGTTACAGGTGTCTTCAGACGCCGTCGTTGGCGCACAGCGCCCAGACGTCGGAGTAGGTGTTCGGCGAGCTTGTACCCCCGGTATGGGTGAAGGCTGTCCAGTACGCCGCCGTGGTGGTCCCGTCACTGACCGGGTTGCCGCTCGAGTCGCTGGGGAAACTTCCGTTAAGGTGGTCACCGCCTGAGCCCGGTGCGGTGAAGTCGGTCGTGGTCACGCTGCCTCCGCTGATGGCAGCGCCCCCGCTGATCAATTTCCCGTCCCCGCTGGGGCAGTTGACTGTCGTCTTCTGGCCTGTGCTCCCCGTGGTCGGGCCGCTCGCCTCGCTGTAGTGGACTTTCACGGTGACGCCGCTGATGTTGATGTTGTTTCCGCTGCAGATCGCGTAGGCGTAGGTCTCGTTGGTGCTGTTGGTGCCGTTGGCCCACCCGACGGCGGTCCAGGAGTCGGGGTTGGTCTCGCCGTCGGCTGCGGCTTTCTGGCCGTAGTCATGTGCGGAGTTGTTGAAGGTGGGGAAGCTGGCGATCGGCTTGAAGTTGCCGACACTGGCCGGGGTGGCACGCGCCCCGCCGCCGAGCAGAACCGTGTTCGCCGGGCAGGTCGCGGTGACCAGACCCACCGTCGACCCGGTGGTGGGCGCGTTGGTCTTGCTCATGACCACCTGGGTGTGGTTGATCAGGTTGCTGGTGAAGCACACCGCGAAGGGCGTGGTGGAGAAGGAATTGTCGACCTGGCCGCCGCTTCCGCCGATCCCGAGCCAGTGCGTCACATCGGTGCCGACAACCCCGGCGGAACCGGTGTATTCGGTGGTGCCGTCGGGGCTGGGTGAGGTGCCCATCACATGGTTGCCGTTGCCGGTGCCGGTGGCCTGGTTGATCCCACCGCCGGAGATCAGGCCGCTACTACAGTCCGCGTGGGTTGAGATCTCGGAGTTAGGGTTTGCAGGACCGCTGGTAGCCCCGGGTGACTTCACCGTGACGCCTACGGTGTTGGCGTGCGCCGCGGCCGGGAAGGCCACCGCCAGCGCGGCGCCCAGGACCAGTGCTGTTCCCGCTGTGCACGTACGCACGGACAGATGCGATCTCATATCAACCTTCGCGTCAGGGGTGCGCGATGCGAGCAGATGTGCCCGTCCACACCGGGGATGACAACTTC
>NZ_CAAAFS010000027.1:0-5906 GCF_900634755.1 Protofrankia symbiont of Coriaria myrtifolia | reverse complement strand
AAACGCAGGGCGTGCGACGCTGCACAAGATCCGCAAATACGGAGCTATTGGTGACTATAGACCGTATCTACGTGGGACTTGTGGTCCTTGCGCCGCTCTGCAGCGAGGAAGTTGCGGGACAATGATCAATTGTCCCGAATTATCCGTTTCGCGCCTTTCTGGTGGCGGCGTGGACGCGGCTTCCGCGCAGGGGAGCTGGGCGGGGTCTGTTGTGCGTTGCGGCCGGCTTCGACGGCCGCGGCCGTCAGATTCACTCGGAGTCCAGAGACGACCGAGTCCGACCTCAGTCAACTCGCCGGCAGACACACAGCGTCACAAAATAGGATCATGGTGTTGAGCCCGCGCAATCGCCCGACGAACAAGATCGTGCGACTCGGGCCCGCATTGAGCTCGCAAACCTCAAATAATCTTCCAAGGAAGATCTAGAGAATGGGATCACCGCAGGTCGCAGCCATAATCAAGTGTGGGCCGCCAGGGGATCGAACCCTGAACCCGCAGATTAAAAGGCGGTCGACGCTATGGGTTTGATGTCGCTCGTGCCCTGGTACGTCTCGATATGACGGGGCCGTGGGGTGCCGTGCGATCGTCGCGGTTGGGGTCGTACTGGGGTCGGGCTTCGGTGTGCCTTCTGGCACACTTCCGACGCTCCGACGCGCCGCGTGGGTGGGCGCCCGACGCGCCATGGGGTGCCGCCCGGAGGGCGGCGGGGCCCCATGTTGCGCGGCGGAAGCGACCGGGTACCCGCGCGCCGCGTGTCGTGTGCGTCGGGAGTGTGCCTGGCGGGGGCGAAGCCCCCGCCCTTGAACAAGTAAGGAAAGTTGGCACACGCTCTCGATCGTTCAGTTCTCGCTCTCGAAGGAGAATTCGTATACGAGTTCGTATCGGTCGGCTGCAAGAGTCATATAGTTCACTTCGACTGGAAGGCTATTTTTGTCAAGCGCGACACGAGTTATGTAGATGACAGGAACGCCATTGTCTAGCCGAAGCTCTTTTCTGATCTCTGGACTAGGCATCCGGACGGTTATTTTCTCGACGAAGCGGACAGGCTCACGGCCTAGCTCAGTTAGTCGAGCGTGTACCCCCCCGGGGCCAGTGTCTTCCTGCTCTATCCGTGTTCCGCCAGCGAGCTTCCACGTAAATACCGATGTTGCTAGTTGAACAGGCTCACCGTTGGCGAACATCACTCGATCCCGAACCAAAACCTCATCGCCTGGATCAATGTTGAGAACTTCAGCCGTCATACTGTCGGCACCTTCGACCGATATAGACACCTTCACAGAGGGTTCATATTCGGCATTCGCCGTATCTGCAAGGAAGGCGCTCTGATTCAGAGATCGCGCTTTAGGAGAAAGCCTTTTCTGCGCAATCCTTCGAATGGGGCGCCGTTGCCTAACGAATATTCCACGTCCATGTTCGGCGGATATTAGACCTTCACCCCGAAGAACCGCGATTGCCTGCCGAATTGTAACGCGTGCAGCTTCATACTCTTCGGAGAGCTCACGCTCAGAAGGGAGCTTCGCCTTCTCAGGAAGTATGCCAGTTACGATCTTTTCACGAAGTTCATCCGCTATTTGCTGATAAGCAGGTCGATCACTCGTTCGATCAATTGGCGTCACTCTGCGTCACCTTCCTTCCTAGGCTGCGGGAAGGTCTCGCTTGGGGCCTCCTGGGTGCCGCTGCCACTGCCGGACATAGCTAAGGGTACTGGTCGGCACGTCGGCATGTCCTGTCCAGACGTCTGGTAGACACGTCCCTACCAGTCTGCTATAGTGGTCCTACTGGACAGGACGTTCCTACCAGTTGGGATCACAAACCATCCTTAAGGAGACGTAAGCCATGCCTGTTCCTCGTGAGTTCAAGATCTCATTTGATGAGCTGTTCCCGCATGGTGCGTTTGTGACGGGTCCGGTGGAGCCGGTGTCGGAGTTCGATGAGAAGGTGCCGATGGCGTCACGGCGGCAGAAGACGGACAAGGACAGTGGTCTGTTGCTGTGGGATGTGCCGGTGCATGATGCGGATCCTGAGGCGCGGGCGTCGGCGCGGTCGGTGAAGGTTCGGATCGCGGCGAGGGTGCAGCCGGTTCCGCCGGATGCGTTGCCGGGGCTGCCGTTCCGGCCGGTTGAGTTCGAGAATCTGTCGGTGGCGCCGTATGTGAATCGGTCGACGGGGCGGATGGCGTATGCGATTCGCGCGACCGGGATGCATGCTCCGGGTGCTGCTCGTACGGCGAAGTCGGCGGCGTAGTCGTGGCTGATGGTGTTTCGCTGGTCGTGGACCTTGTTCGTGATGGTGACAACAAGGCTGCGATTGGTAGTCTTCCGGATTGGGTTCTGCCGTCGGCTGCCCGTAATCTCCGGAGTATTGCACGACGGTACTGTGGTGACGATCCTTCGGCGGTAAAGGACTGGGATGGTGTTGCCGCTGAGGTGGAAGCGGAACACGCGCGTCGACGATCCCGTCGACGTTCCTGACGGTCAGGCTCCTGTAGGCATTTCTGTGTCTTCCCCGGGTGTGGGTTGTGTGTTGCCCGCTCCTGCCCGCATTCGGGGTGGTGGTTGTTCCCCTGTTCCCTGCGTGAGAAACGGAATGCTGCGATGGCTCGTGGCAACAAGGATGAGGGTCCTGTAGAGGCTATCGGCGTCGGCTGGTACTGCCGTTTCGGTTGGAGTCGGCGTGTGGATGTCCTGAAAGTTGACGAGGCGGAGCAGAGTGCTGTTATCCGCGTACGGGACGCTATCTATGGTGGCCCGGAACCGTGCACGGTTTATCTCGGCAGGCTCGAAGATGTGGACTGGAAGTTCGGGCATAAGCCGGGTCGGTGAAGGTCTGGATAGCGGCGAAGGTGCAGCCGGTCTTACCGGATGCATTGTCGGAGTTGCCGCGTAGTAGTAAGGCTGTTCTCCCCGGGTGTGGGTTGTGTGTTGCCCGCTCCTGCCCACATTCGGGGTGGTGGTTGTCCCCCTGTTCCCTGCGTGAGAAACGGAGTGGTGTTGTTATGGCTCGTGGTAGCAAGGAGATTCAGCGCGCGGCGAAGTTAGAGAAGGCGAATAAGGCGCGTGCGGAAGTGGCGGCGCGGCGTCGGTCGGGCTGCTCGGAGGCTGGTATTCGCGCGGCTGTGGATGTCGAGCATGCGGCCTGGTCGGAGTACCGCCTGAGCTGACCGTGATGGGTGGCCGTCCCCGGTGGTCGGGTGCTGAGTTTGCCCGCTCCCCCCGACCTGCCGGGGCCGGTGTGCCCTGTTCCCTGCGTGAGAAACGGAGCATCTTCATGTCTATCACAGATCTTGTCCTGGTCGACGAGACCTGACCGGCGGTGGCTACTCGACGTCGTGCCCGTACCACCCGTGGCACACAGTTGCCGTTGCCGTTCGACGCTGACGGCCGGTCGCGGGCCGGGGTGGTGTCGATTCCGCTGGTCCGCGCGGCGGACGCCTCCCCACCGATCACGATGGAACTCCGTCGGCGGTCCCGTGCCCGCCGGTGACCGACGGCCCGGTCCTGCTGGACTGGCGTCATGTCGAGGTGGGGGATGCCCGTCCGTGCGTGGTGTGCGGGAAACCGGCGCTGTGTCGAAGCCCGCGGGGGAAACCCTGCCATAAGACCTGCGCGGAAACCTGGTATGCCGACCGCTCGGGGGTGACTCCTCGGGATAGCGGCTGACCGGACCGTCCCGCCCATCCCGCTCTCCCTGATAGCTGCGCGTGTATGCGTGCCTGCGACAGAAGGATGTTCATTGATGATTCCCGCGTATCGCCTGTCTCCGTGGATGTCGGGGGACGCGTCCGTGTTGATCCGGTCGGCGAAAGGAACGGTTGCCGAGTCCGCGGACAGTATCGCAGCGGTCATCACGCATTTCGGTCATATCGAGGATGAGGATTTCCGTGCCCTGCTGCACGCGGCGATGAAGTCGCTGATGGGACTGGAGGAGTATTTGACAGAGTTGCTGCACGCGGCGCGGCAACAGGCACGGTCGTCGTGACCCGCCGGATGACGGCGCTGCTGGCGGATCTCGATCCGGCGGCCCGGGTGACCGTCCGCCACCGCCGCCCGGTAGGAGTCACCCCGGAGGACAGCGTCGGCGTCACGCTGGGGAAGCTGGCCGGCTGGCTGCTACGGGCCGGGCTGGCGGGGCTGGCGCGGCTGGCGGTCCGTTACCGGCGAACCTCGCTGGCGCTGCTGATCGTGCTGCTGGCGGTGGACCGGGTGGGCTGGCGTCCCCTCGCGGTGGCGGTGGCGCTGCTCGCCGGCGGTGTGTTGGTGTGGCGGATCGTCCATCCGGGCTCGTACCGGCTGTGGCTGGCCGGCCGGCTGGCGGCGTGGTGGCGCAGGTGGACGCGGTATGCCCCCCGGTGGGGGCGGCTGATGGCCCGGCATAACCTGACCGTGACCGCCAACGATGTCGAGCAGTGGCCTCGGTTGCTGCGGGTCCGGACCACCCGGGCCCGGGACTCCCTCCTCGTCGGCCTACGTCCTGGGCAGTCACCCGACGACCTGGACGCGGTCACGGTCCCGCTGGCGCACGCGTTGCGCGCCGATGAGGTGCAGATCCGGGTGCACCGTCCGGGTCGGGTGTGGGTGGATGTCCGCCGTCGTGACCTGCTGGCCACCCCGATCCCGGCGCTACCGATCCCGACCACCCCGGATCTGCGGGCGTTGCCGGTCGGGCTGCGGGAAGATGGCGCGCCGTGGACGCTGGGCCTGCTCGGTACCCACACCCTGCTCGCGGGGGCGACCGGAACCGGGAAAGGCTCGGTGCTGCACAGCATCCTGCGCGGCCTGGCTCCGCTGATCGCCGCTGGGGTGGTGGAGGTGTGGGGGATCGATCCGAAAGGCGGGATGGAACTCTACCCGGCCCGGGGCCTGTTCACCCGCTACGCGGACGGCTCGACCGGGGAGATGGCGGATCTCCTCATGGCGGGGGCGGACTACACCCGTATCCGGGCGGCGGAGTTGAAAACCCGCCGGCTGCGTATGCTCACCCCGTCGGTGGAGACGCCGTTCGTGCTGCTGCTGGTGGATGAATTCGCGTTCCTCTCCGCCTACCAGCCGGATCACAGGTTGGCTGCCAGCGTTGACATAGCCGTTCAGATCATCTGTTCGCAGGGTCGGGGGCCCGGCGTCGGACTCCTCGTCGCGGTGCAAGATCCGAGTAAGGACGTGCTGCCGTACCGGCAGTTGTTCCCGACCCGAATCGCGCTGCGCCTCGACGAACCCGTCCAAGTCGACATGGTGCTCGGGGAAGGCGCCCGGGCACGCGGGGCACGCTGTGACGCCATCCCCCCGTGGGCGCACGGCGTCGGCTATGTCCGCCTCGACCGGCAACGCGAACCCATCCGGGTCCGTGCCGCCTACCCCACCGACACCGACATCACCACCCTCGCCCGGGACTACCCCGCTCCCCTCGCCATTCCCGGCCCCCGGACCGCCGCTGCGGACATGCCGGCCGTGCCGTCGGCGACGGCTGTCACCGACCCCTATCTGACGGAAGCGGAACTCGATCCGGAATGGCAAGCATTCATCCGCTCCCGTAGCCGAGCCGGGAAAACCCTGCACTGAGCTTTACGGATGCTGTCCGAGAAAGGAAAGGGAATCGTGCCGCGTCGTAACCGTAACGCCGGTCGGCTGACCGACTGCAAGTCCTGTAACGGCCCGGGACAATTGACCTGCCGAGTCTGCAAAGGCATCGGACGTGTCCCGTCGAAAACCCGTACAACGCCGCGTCCACGCGGATAGCCCACCCGGGTGGTTCTCCTCGTCGGTCGGGCAAGCTCGCCTCTACCAGGGGTTCTCCCACCCATGCCCCACCGCGAGAGCCGACCATCCTGCCCGGCTGGCATGGGTGGGGGGTTCCCTGGTAGCCCTCCGGGTGCCCGACCGGCGGGGAGAACCACCCCCCACCCAGCCACC
>NZ_CAAAFS010000026.1:0-7454 GCF_900634755.1 Protofrankia symbiont of Coriaria myrtifolia | reverse complement strand
ACCCACAGGCGAACGCACGCGCGCAACCCTCCCCTCCTCAGAGAGAGGGCCGGGGCGTGGGGCAAAGCCCCACGATCTTTCCCTACCGGTTTTCCACCCGCGTTCCACCGGAATCCCACCGGTTTTATGTGCTGCTTTCCGTCAGCATTCTGCGCTGTCATGTACCTGGCCCGCCGCACACCCGGGAAAGGAGGTGGCAATCGTATGTCAGTACTGGACTCGGAGTATTTCCGCGCGCTCGCCCCCCGGGTGGTCGATGGCTCCGCATCGGGGTTCCTCGCCCAGCTTGACCGGGTGGCCGGCTGCGCGCATCCGGTCCGACTGACCGGCACCATCGATCAGGTCGACACCGCCACCGGAGAAACCCGCCGGACGTTCGACACCACCGGCATGCCGGACGGGGTGATCCTGGTGCCGTGCGGGAACCGGCGGGCGTCGGTATGCCCGTCCTGCTCTTACCTGTACGCCGGGGACGCCTGGCAGATCGTCCACGCCGGAATGGTCGGCGGTGCCGGGGTCCCGGAATCGGTGACAGCGCATCCGGGGCTGTTCGTGACGGTGACCGCCCCGTCGTTCGGGCCGGTGCATTCCCGTCGGTCCAACCACGGCCCGGCCCAGGTATGCCGGCCCCGTCGGGGCCGCTGCCCCCACGGGATCGCGGCCGGCTGCCACCGGGTCCACCCCGACGACGACCCGCTCCTCGGACAGGCACTCTGTCCGGACTGCCACGACGACCCCGCGTTGATCCTGTGGAACCGGGCGGCCGGCCGGCTATGGAAACGCACCGTCGATCTGACCTACCGGCGCATGGCCCGGACGGAAGGCATCCCGGAACGGGCCTGCCGGCAAGCGGTCCGGATCTCCTATGTGAAGGTTGCCGAGGGACAGGCCCGGGGCGCGGTGCACTTCCACGCCTTGCTCCGCCTCGACGACGCCACCACCCCGGACGGGACGTGGGCGCCTCCGCCGGTCTGGGCGACGGGGAAGCTGCTGGCGGCCTGCTGGCGCTGGGCGGTCACCCATGCCGAACAGCCCTGCCCGAACCCACGCACCTACGACCTGCCGTCGCTGACCGACGCGCTGGCCGTGCTCGCCGATGGTGGTCTCCTCGATATAGACCAGCGGCCCCCGACAACACCGTCGCTTCCCGCGATGACGGTCGCACGTTGGGGCGAGCAAGCCGATGTCCGGCACGTCCGTGTCGAGGGCGGGGAACTCACTCCGCTCGCGGTCGGGAACTACCTGGCGAAATACATCACGAAAAGCGTCGTCGATACCGGCACCCTGGACCGCCGGTTCCGTGACACCGACGACGTGCACGCCCGAACCCCGTTCCTTACCCCGCACCACGCCCGGCTCGCCCACACCGCCTGGCGACTCGGACGGATACCGGAACTGGCCGAGTACGGCCTGCGGAAATGGGCACACCAATTCGGCTACAACGGCCACTGGCTGACCAAAAGCCGACGGTACTCGACCACGTTCACCGCACGACGAATCACCCGTCGAATCTGGGCACGCACCCACACCCCCACCTGCGAGGAACGCATCCCGGTGGACGCCTGGGGGCGGCCCGAAGATGACGACCTGACCGTCGCCATGACGAACTGGCGCTACCAAGGCTCCGGCTACAAAACACCCAGTGACGCCTGGCTCGCCCTGCAAGCCGCAGACCAAGCCCGTTCACGGCGTGAGGAAAACCGTCGTGTGCCGCTTGCGGCGTGAGAAACCGTATCCGCATCCACGAAGAAAGAAGAGGCATGCACAGCGTTCAGGATCTGCTGACGGTCGCGGACGTCATGGAACGCCTGTCGGTGTCGAAGTGGACGGTGTACCGGCTTATCAAGGAGCGGGAAATCGTCGGGGTGCTGGTACGGGGCTGCCGACGGGTCACGGTGGAATCCCTCATCGCCTACCAGAACAGGATTATGGAGGATGCTGTCTGATGTCATCTGTAACCGCGTTGGCGGTACCTGAGGAGCCGGAGGAATCCCGCCGGTCGGGTCGGCGGAACGTCAATGGTGAGGGCACGATTCGTCAACGTGCCGATGGCAGGTGGGAGGGTCGCGCCTATGTCGTCACCAGCGACGGACGCGAGATTCGTCGCAGCGTCTACGGGCACACCTGGGAGGAAGCTCACGAGAAACTTACCCGGCTGCAAGCCGCGCGGATGAATGGTGCCCGGGTTCCTGTCGGTGGCATGACGGTGGGTGATTATCTGCTTCACTGGCTGCGTGAGATCGTGCGGGATCGGCTCCGCGATACGACCTATCGCAGCTATGAGACGGTCATCCTCGTGCATCTCGTGCCGGTGCTGGGTCGGAAGAAACTCGCCTCGCTGCAACCCTCGGACATCCGGGCAGCATTCAACCGACTGAAGACGGTGTGCCGCTGCTGCGCGCTCGGGAAAGACGCGGCACGTGAGGAACGCGCTCAGCACACACGGGCTGCGCGTACACGGCCACGGAAGAACGCTCGGGTTATCCCCGGTGCGCGATGCTGTGCGAAAACTCCTCCGGAGTGCTGCGGAGAGTTCCTCGCCGATGGGACAATCCGCTACGCACACCGGGTGCTCCGCGTCGCGCTACAGGATGCCTTTCTCGAGGGGCTTGTCACACAGAACGTGGCGAAGAACCTTCGCTTGAACCACCGGTATCGGCCGCACTTCACCCCGTGGACATCCGGTGAGGCACGGGAATTCCTCGAGGCGGCCCGGGGCGGCCGTCTCTACGCGCTGTACGTGCTGGCGCTCATGCTCGGGCTCCGCAAAGGGGAGCTCCTCGGTCTGCGCTGGTCCGACATCGACCTTGACCGCGGGGTCCTTCGGGTCCGTACCAGCCTGCAACGGGTCAACGGGCAACTTCGGCTCGGCCCGGTGAAAACCGACAGCTCGGCCCGGGTCGTCGCCATGTCTGCTTCCTGCGTCCGCGTGCTCCGTGGGCACAAGGAGCGACAGGACACGGAGCGGGATGCGGCCGGTAGAACATGGACCGATCACGATCTTGTGTTTGCGTCCGCACGCGGCACACCGTTGGAACCGCGGAACGTCACTCGCCAGTTCGACGCGCTGTGCCGCCGTGCCGGGCTCCGCCGCATCCGCTTCCACGATCTTCGACACACGTGCGCGACGCTGCTCTATGAGCAAGGCGTGACCATCGACAACATCCAAAACGTGTTGGGACACAGCTCCCCGACCATCACCAAAATGATCTATGTGGAGGTTACCGAGATAATCCAACGAGGTGCGGCGGATCGTCTCGATCACCTGTTCCCGGACGGAGACTGACGTTGGGGTCACCCGTAGGGGTCATTGATCTTGAAGAGGGCAATCAAGATCGGCGATCTCAATCACATCCTTTACAGGGCAGTGGAACCAGGGAGTGGGCCGCCAGGGGATCGAACCCTGAACCCGCAGATTAAAAGTCTGCTGCTCTACCAGTTGAGCTAACGGCCCGCTGGGCCTGATCGTACCTGCCGTGGCGAGATCCCACGCGGGGTGGGCGCGGTGGACCCGATCTGCCCCCGTCTGTCGATGGCACGTAATAGCCCCGGTTTACTAGTACTACAGTGCCTACTACTACAGTGCCCACTTTGCGATCATCCTGCTCCGACGGGCCGGGGCGGCTCCCCCGGACGCGGGTGGGGCCTGGTCCGAATGCCCCGCCGGCCCTGACGCGTGGCCGTCCCATGCCCGCCGCCACTATGCCTACTGCGCCTACTGTCGCCGTGCCCGCCACCGAACCCGCTGCCGCCGACGACGGGCGGGAGCCGACATGACGTTCGCGATACATGCGGATGGGCTGACCAAACGCTACCGGGGCCGGACCGTGGTCGACTGCCTCGACCTGCAGGTGGCGACCGGTGACCGGTTCGGGTTCCTCGGCCCCAACGGCTCGGGTAAGTCCACAACCGTCCGGATGCTGCTCGGGCTGGTGCGCCCGAGCGCCGGCAGTGTCCGGCTGCTCGGCCGGAGCATGCCCCGTCATGCCCGGCAGGTGCTGCCCAAGGTCGGCGCGCTCGTGGAGGCTCCCGCGTTCCACACCTTCCTGCCCGCCCGGGTCGAACTGGCCGCTCTCGACTCGGCCGGGCGCGGCGGTGCCCGGCGCTCGCGCCGCAAGCGGATCGAGGACGCTCTGGAACGGGTCGGGCTCGGCGACGTCGACGACCGGCCCATCAGCAGGTTCTCACTGGGGATGAAACAGCGGCTTGCCCTTGCCGCGGCGCTGCTGCGGCATCCCAAACTACTCATCCTGGACGAGCCGACGAACGGGCTTGATCCGCAGAGCATCCGGGAGATCCGTGACCTGCTGCTCGAGCTGAACGCCGCGGGAACGACCGTCTTCCTGTCCTCGCACCTGCTCGCGGAGGTCGAGATGCTCTGCACCGAGACAGCGATCGTCTGTGACGGCCGTCTGGTCGCCCATGACTCGCTCAACGCGCTGTGTGGCCCGACCGGCCGGGTGACCCTGCGCACCCCCGATTCCGACCTTGCCGCGCACCTGCTCGAGCGCGTCCTGGAGGGCCGGGAGGGGCACTCCCTCATCGCGCGGACGCTGAACCCCATGGCGCTCAACGCCGCGCTGGTCTCGGCTGGTGTGCGCGTACACGAACTGGTGGTGGAACGACGGACGCTTGAGGACGTCTTCCTCGAGCTGACCGGTAGCGACGGAGGCGGCGGCTGGGAGCCGGCCGAGGACGAGCAGTGATCCGCGTCGAGCTGCGCCTGCTGTTGTTGCGGCGGCGAACGTGGGTGTCGGTGTTGATGCTCGCGGCGCTGCCGGTCATCGTCGCCATCTTCCTGAAGATCAGCGGAACTGGCTCGAAGCCGATAGGCCCGGCGTTCCTGGCCGAGGTCGTCCGCAACGGCACGTGGTTCCCGGTCGCGGCCCTCGCCCTCGTCCTGCCGCTGTTCCTGCCGGTGGCGGTGCTTCTGCTGGCGGGGGACGCGATCGCGGGCGAGGCAAGCGCCGGCACTCTGCGCTATCTGGTGATACGCCCGGTCGGACGGGGACGGCTGCTGGCCGCCAAGATGATTTCGATCATCGCCTTTCTGCTGATCGCGGTGAGCGCGGTGACCTCGACCGCGTTCACGGTCGGCTGGGCGCTGTTCGGGCTCGCTCCCATCCAGCCGCTGTCCGGTGGGGGGCCGCCTTTCTCCCTGCCGGATGCGGCGATCCGGATCGGGCTGTCGGCGCTGTTCGTGGCCGCGTCCATGTTCGGGATCGCCGGCTGCGGGCTGTTCCTGTCGACGATCACGTCCACGCCGCTCGCGGCCACGCTCGGCGCGCTCGGCATCCTGGTCACCGCGGGTGTACTCGACCAGATCCCGTCCGCCGAGGTCATTCAGCCCTACCTGCCCACGCACTACTGGATGGCGTTCGTCGACCTGTTCCGCGCGCCGGTCCCCTGGTCCAGCATCCAGCACGGACTGATGCTCGAGGGCGGCTACGGCATAACCATGCTCGTCCTGGCCCGGATCGTGTTCGCGACCCGGGACATCACAAGCTGACCCGGCGCACCACCCGTCGCGCCCGGCACGGCCCGGGGCTGCGACGAGCCGGTGACAGCCACCGGCCGGTCAGGTCGCCGGGCGTCGGGTGTCGGGTACCGCACGCTGCGGTCAGGCCAGGGACGTCACGAGCCGGCACGGCCCGCGGCGGCGGCCCGGCGACTGCCGGCACGGGTCCGTAGCGGGTCCGGTGTGAGCACCGCCGCGAACCGACGCCGGTATTCGTACTCCAGGCTGAGCATCCGTGACGTGTGCGTGTCGAACGCGTCCCCGGTGCCGTGCAGGAACGTGTCGTGCCGGGTCGCGTGCAGGTGTTCCACCTCGCGGACGAGATCCTCGTCGGAAAGATCACCCGGCGGGACGCCTTCGGGACGATGCTTCATGCCGTCATCGATACCCACCTGACCCGCCGTGGCCACCTCGCTGTCAGTCACCACCAGAACGGGTCGAGATCGTCCAGGACGGCGTTCGCGAGCGTCTCGAGATCATGCTCGACGTGGCTGTGCCGCAGGTGGAAGCCGAGGTCGGCGACGCGCCGGGCGTAGCCGCGGTCGGAGCACAACGGCCCCGGGCCGAGCGCGCGCCCCACCAGGTCGATCACCTCTGTCGCGCACGTCTCGACCGAGGCCCGCACCTGCAGGGCACGCCGCCGCGCCGAGCCGCCGGTGTCGCCCGGGTCGGCATCGATTTCCCGTGCGGCCGTCTCCAGGACGCAGCGCCCGGCCATCAGCAGCGCATCCACCCGGCCCAGGTGGACCAGCGCACGCGCGTCCAGCGGCCGCCCCCGCCGGTCGGCGAACCAGTGGTGGCCGCCGGGCCCGCCGCGGCCGGTGGCCCCGTACCGGTTGGCGGATCCGCTGACGGATCCATGGCGGACGGTCCAGTCTTTATGGTCAGAACGGCCTTCGTAGCCAGAACGGCCTTCGTGATCGGCTCGGTCGAGGCGGCCGGCGGCGAACAGCGGGCGGGCCACTCCGATCGCGCCGCCGAACCAGCAGGCCGCGGCCCCTGCCGCGGCGTGCCAGAATACGGGCCGGTCCGAGTACGCCGTGGCGGCCGTGGCGGAGCGGCCGGACGTCCCGGCGGGCCCGCCAACCGCCACGGCCCGTGCCCCGTCGAAGAGCACCGTCGCGGTGTCCGCGCCGGCCATCGCCCGGGACGCCCGCCCACCGGCCGCCACCGCGATGCCGCGGTCGTCCAGCCGCACGGCGAACAGCTGGCGCGCCTCCCCCGCCTCGGCGGTGGTGATCTCGGCTGCCACCAGCGCGTGGGTGAGCACCCGCGCCCCTGAACAGGCCGGTCTGGCGCCATGCAGCGTCCAGCCGTCCGGGCCCCAGCGGGCGGCCAGCGGGCTCACCGGGGTGTCGATGTCCCACACCCCCCACCGTTGGTCACGCCGCGGCACCGGTCCGTCCAGATCGTTCAGGATCGCCACCGCGCCGGCGTGCCCGGCTGCCAGTCGCGCCAGCGTGACGTCGTTGACGGCAAGGTCGGCAAGGACGCGCCAGCGGACAGCGGAGGATCGAGCCGGCCGGACTCGACGAGCGCACCGAGCGCCGCACCGGTCCGGGTTGGATCCGACAGATCAGCGGGCAGCGCCCGGTCCGGATCCGCGCCCGGTGGGACGTCGAGCGGGATGCCGAACGGGCCGGCCGTCGTGACACTCGTTGCCATCAGGACCACCTCATGCCATGTGATGCGGTGTGCATGCCATGTGATGCCATGTGATGCCGTGTACATGCGTGGACGGCCGCCCGACGCCGCCGCACATCCTGTCACCGCCAGTTGTGTTGCCATTGGTATCCCCGACGCATCGGAGGGTGATGGATTTGTGTCCCGTTCCGCGGACACCAAACGTGACCCACCCCAGCGCCCTTTACTGTCGGTCACATAACATCCACACTTACCCAACACGTGGCGACAACACTACGCATGGCACCAGAAC